>JADDPV010000090.1 GCA_016781705.1 Rubrobacter sp. | reverse complement strand
GCTCCTGATGAGGGTGAGCAACTCGTCGCGTTCTTTCTCCATGACCTCGCGGTCCTTCGCCTCGACGTTCAGGCGCAGCTTGGGCTCGGTGTTGGAGGGGCGGAGGTTGAACCACCAGTCACCGAAATCCACGGTCAGGCCGTCGAGGTGGTCCACCACGTCCGGGTCGCGCTGCGCGTAGTGCTCTTCGACGCGCTTCATGGTTGCTTCCTGGTCCTCGACTTCGGAATTTATCTCGCCAGAGCGGAAGTAGGAGTCTATGGGTTCGAGCAGCGCGGAGACGGGCTCTTGCTGGCGGGCGACGAGCTCGGCGACGGTGAGCATGGCGATGATGCCGGAGTCGGCGAAGTAGTTGTCGCGGAAGTAGAAGTGCCCGGAGTGCTCGCCGCCAAAGGCGGCGTCGTGCTTTCGCATCTGCGGTTTGATGATCGAGTGCCCCGCCTTCGTGCGCACCGGGTTGCCGCCCTCGCGCCTTACCAGCTCGGGGAGCGCCTTCGAGCAAACGGCGCTGTAGATGATCGTCGCCCCCGGCTCCTTCTCTAGGACGTTCTTGGCGACGAGGGTGGCGAGGAGGTCGCCTGAGACGGTCGTGCCCTTCTCGTCGATCACGAAACACCTGTCGGCGTCGCCGTCGAAGGCGACCCCGAAGTCCGCGCCCTCGGCGACGACGCGCTCCTGCAGCTCGGCCACGTTCTCGGGCTCGATAGGGCTCGGCGGGTGGTTGGGGAAGCTGCCGTCGAGCTCGAAGTACATCGGTACGACCTCGAAGGGGAGCTTCTCGAAGAGGGGTGGGAGCATCTTGCCCGCCATCCCGTTGCCGGCGTCCACGACTATCTTCAAGGGCCTCAAGTCTTCGACGTTTATGAAGGAGAGGCAATGTTTGGCGTAGTCCTCGGCGATGTCGCCCCTCTCGACCGAGCCCGCGTACTCGTGCGGCTCGGGGAGCTTGCCGGAGGTTATGAGGTCCTTTATCTGTTTGATGCCCTCGTCGCCGGAGAGGGCGATGGCCTGCTCGCGGCAGAGCTTGAGGCCGTTGTAATCCTTGGGGTTGTGGGAGGCCGTGACCATGGCCCCGCCCGGTTCCTCGAGATGCCCGACGGCGAAGTACAGCGCGTCGGTGGAGACGAGCCCGAGGTCCAGGACGTCCGCCCCGGCCTCCGTGACGCCCTCGATGAACGCCTTTTCCAGGGCCTCGCCCGAGAGGCGCATGTCGCGCCCGACGACCACTCGCGAGCCGGAGAGCCCGAGGTAATTCACGTAGGCTCGTCCTATGTCCCGGGCTGCGTCTTCGTCGAGGGAGTCGGGGTAGACGCCCCGAATATCGTAGGCTTTGAAGATCGACTCGTCCATCCTAGCGCTCCGCCTCCGGCTCGGTTCTCCTGTTCGCCCGGAGCCCCGGAGGACCCCGCGCCTCGGGTACAATAGCCGACTATGGTTGCTCATGCACGCCTCGCTCCGGCGTCCGTCCCGGCGGCCTGAGTCGTGGGGCCGCGCTTCGTCCGGCTGGCCGCCGTCTTCTACGGTCTCCTCACCCTCGCGGCGGCGGTCCTGGGGGCTCTCGGGGGCCGCAACGTGTTCGAGTTGGGTGGCTCACCCCTCCTCAGCCTCGCGCTCGGCGCGGCGGCGGCCTGCGCTACCGTCATTCTGGGCGTGGTTTGTTACAGGCTCGTGCCGGCGATGCGGAGGCTCGCGGAGGAGCTCGGTCCGCGGTTGGTGGACGGGGCGAAGCGCGGGGACCTCATGCTCGTTTCGGTGTTCTCCGGGGTGGGGGAGGAGGTTCTTTTCAGGGGGGCGCTGCAGCCGGTGCTGGGAGTCTGGATCACTTCCCTGCTCTTCGGGGTGCTGCACGTCGGGCCGGATCGGCGCTACCTCTTGTGGACGCTCTGGGCGGTGGGGGCGGGGCTCCTGTTCGGGCTCCTCTACGAGTGGACGGGGGGCCTGCTCGCCCCGGTCGTCGCGCACGTCTCTCATAACGCGGCGACGCTGCTGCTGTGGAAGCGGTCCCGGAAACACACGCGGAGTGCCAAAGAGAGTGTTTCACCGTGACGGCGCTGCAGGAGACGAAGAGCCGGGGGGCGGGGCGGCGCTGGCCGCTGTGGGTGCTGGCGGCGGTCGTGCTCGTGGCGCTGGCGCTGCTCGTCGAGGCTTTCTTGAGGGCCGAAGAGTTCTCACCAGGGGAGAAGATCCTGTCCCCCAGCATCCGGGATGTTACGGTGAGCGACGAAGACGCCCTCTACCCGCCGGCCAACGTGGGCCGGTTCGAGAGCCCACCGGAGACGGTCTTCGTGTACCTGAACGTCGAGGGGGCGCCCGGCGAGGAGGACATGGAGGTCAGGGTCGAGCGGTCGGAGAACGCCCCGGCCTTCGCGCTGCTCTTCGGGCGGGAACCCGAGGTGGTCGCGGTGGACGAGCAGGAGGACCAACTGAGCAGCGACGAGAGCGGCGCGTCCGGCATCGTCAAGTTCGCCCTGGAATCCCGCTCCGGCGGGCCCGTGCCGCCTGGCAACTACACCTTAGAGGTCTACGGTCCCCCGGTGGAGGATCCCGGCGGGAGTCCCGGAGAGCGTGCGGCGGTGCGCAAGTTCTTCATCGTCGAGGGGTAGCCCCGCCAGCCAGCGCTAGTAGACGGTCGGTTTTTGGATACAATAGGTTGCGATCGTGGCCCGCTTGCGATCTTTGGGTGGGGGTGATCGCCCGCGGGTGGTACGCGGGCTGTAATTTTCGTCGGAGAGGGTGCTTTGCGCGTGAAGAGCGTGATCTTGAGCCTCGTGAGCCTGGCCATGGTGGGAGCGGGCGCGGCGCTGATAGCGTCGGTGTTCTTGTTCTCCGGGGTGGGGAGCGACCGGGCCGCGGGTGAGGGGGGCGGGTTCAACGTGCCCGTCCTGGAGGAGAGCAACGGCCCCGCTGACGAGGGACAGCAGAAGACCGGCCCCGAAGACAAGACGCTGGTCGTCTCCATCCCGAAGATGGACGTCACCGACGCGTCGGTGCCGGACGCCGACGGCGCGGACGAGGAGCAGCTGCGAAAGAACCTGGGTATACACCTCAAGGGGACCGGCTTCCCGTGGGAGAGGGGTGCGAACGTGTACATCGCGGGGCACCGCCTGGGTTTCCCGGGCGAGGAGAGCTTCCTCGCCTTCTACGACCTCGACGCCTTGGAGAACGGCGACGAGATCACGGTCGCCGACGCCGACGGGGAGGAGTACACTTACCGGGTCTTCAAGGAGTTCGTCGTCGCCCCGACGGACCTCACCGTCACCCAGCCCGTCCCGGGCAAGGACGTGCTCACGCTGCAGACCTGCACGCTGCCGGACTACTCCCAGCGCCTCGTGGTCCAGGCCGAGAAGGTGGCCTGATGGGGCTTCTGGGGTGACGGCCGCAAGGAAATCTTTCTAGGGGGAGGAAAACGGGGGGTGCTCCGGACCAGACCTGCGAGGAACGAGGAGTACGGGCGCGTCAGGCGCCCGGGCAAAAAGGGCAACGGTAAGAAGAAGGAGCCCGAGCCAAACATCACGAAGGCGAGGATGCAGGTGCGCGTGGTCGCCCTGGCCATGGTCGTCGCGGTGGTCTTCGCCATCCTGGGCTTCAGGCTGTGGTACCTGCAGGCGCTTACCGGTGAGGACTACAACGCCTGGGCGCAGGCGACGCACACGCGCGAGGTGAAGATACCCGCGCAGCGCGGCGTGATCTACGACCGCGACGGCGAGGTCCTGGCGAACAACGTCCCCGGCCTCAACGTTACCGTCGTCCCCAACGCCATCGAGCGCGAGAAGGTCGCGGAGTTGGCCGAAATATTGGAGGCCGACAAGGAGGAGGTGCTCGGGCGCTACGACGCGGCGCTGGAGTCGGGCAACCAGTACAGCCCGATGCTCGTCAAGGAGAACGCCGAGCGCGAGGACGTGATGTACGTCAGCGAGCGCACCGAGAGGTTCACCGGCCTCGTGGTCAACGACGACTACGTGCGCAACTATCCGGAGGGCGATCTCGCCTCGCACGTCCTGGGCTACACCGGCGCGATCAACGAAACCGAGCTGAGCGCGGGTGGTATCTTCGAGGGCCTGCAGAACGACGCGGTGGTCGGCAAGAGCGGGGCGGAGCTCGCCTACGAGGAGATCCTGCGCGGCGAGCCGGGCAAGAAGGAGTACAACGTGGATGCCCTCGGGCGCGAGGTCGAGGTGCGCATGGCCGATGGCACACGCTACGACGGTAGGCCCGAGGACGTCCCCGAGTATGGCGAACCCGCGCGCATAGTGGACCCCGAGCCGGGCCAGGACCTCAAGCTCACCGTGGACATGGACCTGCAGAAGGTGGTCGAACAGGAGCTCGACGACGCCATCCGGCGCACCCAGGAGGACGGGTACGAAGGCTCGGGCGGGGCGGTCGTCGCGATGGACCCCAGGAACGGTGAGATCGTCGCGATGGCCAGCCGGCCCTCCTTCGACCCGCAACTCTTCGTAGGCGGGGTCACGGGCGCGGAGGAGATAGAGCAATTCCGGTACCTGAGTTCCGAGAACGCCAGCGCCCCATTCGCCAACCGCGCGATCTACGGGTCCTACCCTCCGGCCTCGACCTTCAAGGTCTTCACCGGAATGGCGGGCCTGCAGCAGGGCGCCATAAGCCCCAATACTACGGTGACCGACACGGGCGAGTGCTGGCGTCCGGCGGGCTCCATCGGCGGCTGCTGGCAGAGCTGGCGCGAGAACAGCCCCGAGTACGGTATCCTGGGGCCGCACGGCACGCAGAACTACGCCGAGGCTTTGATGGACTCCAACGACAAGTTCTTCTACCAGGTGGCGGATTGGATCTGGAACCGCGTCGGCGACGAGAACTGGCTCCCGAAGTTCTACGAAAGGTTCGGCTTCGGCGCGCTTACGGGGGTGGACCTCCCCGGCGAGTCGGCCGGACGCGTCCCGACCCGCGAGTGGCAGGAGGAGGTCGGCGCCACCCCCGACGACAAGCTCTGGACCGTCGGTCGCTGGGTCAACATGTCCATTGGTCAGGGCGACTTGCTCGTCACCCCGGTGCAACTCGTACGCGGCTACGCTGCCATCCAGAACGGCGGGACCCTCGTCACGCCGCACGTCGGGCTGGAGGTCCGCGACCAGAACGGCGAAGTGGTAGAGAAGATCTCGCCTGAACCCGCCGGGAAGGTGGACGTGGACCCGCGGTACCTAGAGAACACCATCGAGGGCTTGCGCAAGGTCACCGGCGAGGGCGGAACCGCCGAAAGCATCTTTCAAGGCGCGAAGCTGCCGTTCGTTGGCAAGTCGGGGACAGGCGAGGTGTGGGGCAAGGACTGGATGAACTGGTTCGTCGGCTGGGTGGAGAACCAGGAACGCCCGCTGGTGGTCCTGGTGATGGTCGAGGGCGGCGGCGCGTTCGAGCAGGGCAGCGAGAAGACCGCCGGGCCCGCCGCCCGCCACATCCTCGAGGCCTACTACGGCGTCGAGCAGTCCCCGGAGGACCCCACCCGCACCGAAGGACCGGATGAGGCGGAGGAGGAGTCTGCCCCCACCGAGGGCCCGACGGCCAACCCGGAGGACGGGCCCACCCCTGTTGCGCCCCAGCCCCCCGTGCCGGCCTCGAACCCGGCCGCTGTCCCGGCAGGGGGGACGGATTACTATACGGACCCGAGTTACTACGTGGATCCCGGCTACTACCCGCCGGCGGCCTACTAGGCGCCGGTCGGGTAGCAGAACGCAGAGGAGGAAGTTCATTTGCCGCACCCGCTGCTCCTTACGCTACCGAGCCCGCCGTCGCCGGTCATCTTCGAGGCTGGTCCTTTCGCCCTGCGCTACTACGGGTTGTGCATCGCGCTCGGCATCGTCGCCGCGACCTGGCTCACGACGCGCGAGCTGGCGAGGAAGGGCTACGACCCGGCGCTCGCTCTCGACGCGCTGTTCTTCGTGTTGCCGCCCGGTTTCGTCGGGGCGCGCGTCTACCACGTCCTGACCGATTACCAGCTCTACGCGGCCGACCCATTCCCCGACGTCTTCGCGGTGTGGAACGGGGGGTTGGGGATCTACGGCGCCGTGATCGGGGGCTTCCTCGGCCTGCTCGTCTTCGCCCGCGTGCGGAGGATAAGCCCACTCGCATTCGCCGACGCGGTGGCACCCGGTCTGATCCTCGCGCAGGCCATAGGCCGCTGGGGCAACTACTTCAACCAGGAGCTCTTCGGGCGGCCCTCGGAGTTGCCGTGGGCTATCAGGATCTCGCCGGAGAACCGCCCGGCCGGCTTCGTGGACGCGGAGGCGTTCCACCCGACGTTCCTCTACGAGTCCGTGTGGGACGTGCTCGTCTGCCTGGCACTGCTCTGGATCGCGCGACGTTTCGCGGATCGCCTGAAGGACGGGGACGTCTTGCTGATGTACGTGAGCCTCTACTCGGTCGGGCGCTTCTTCGTGGAGGCGCTGCGCATAGACCCGGCGTTCCTGATCGGGGACTTCCGCGGCAACCTCTTCGTCGCCTCCGTCCTCGCCCTGACGTTCGCCCTGATCCTGTTCCTCAGACACTCCGCCCCGCGCGGCAAAGGCACAGGCCCCTCAGCGAGCTGAAGTCACGACCCGCAAAGAGATTTCCTGTACGCTAAAGTGTTTCGGTTCCCCTGTTAGCCTGCCCGCGCTAAGGATCGCTTTCACGCGGGCGTTACTCGAGGGCAACCCAAGCGCAGAACAGGAGGGACCTTTTTCGGGATGTCCCTCTGCTCTGCCGCGCCTTTTGGCCGGGCTGGCGGCTATTGACGTGGGGTGGTCTCTGGGGCGGCGCCGAGGATGGTAGAGAATACTCCGCGTACGAGGACCCGGAGAAGCCCGTAGATCCCTTACATCCTCTCCGACCTGGAGGACGTGGAGGAGTTCCAGGAAGAGTTCGACCTGAGCGACCGTGATCTGGACGTGGTGATCGCGGCGACGCACTTGAACAAGTACGAGAACGACCGGATCATGTCCGCATGCCCCAGGTGACGCAGTAGCGGATCACGAAAGCCTCACACCCCGAGGTAGGCGTACCAGGCGGCGAGGAGCAAGACTTCGAGGCCGAAGGCGATGGCCGCAGGGGTCGCCGCGGAGATCCTTTTTTGGGAGTAGACCGTGGGCGCCAGGAGGAAGCCGTAGACCAGACCGCCAACGAGGCCGCCGACGTGGGCGGTGTTGGAGACGCCGGGGATCGTTGCGCCGAGGAAGAGGTTCAAGGCGGTGAGGATGAGCAGTTGACGGATGACCGGATCCCGGGTCGAGAACGTGCCGCGCCGGATGGCGAACCCGAACACGCCGCCCAACAGGCCAAAGATGGCGCCCGACGCCCCGACCACGGGGCTCTCGAAGGCGCCGAAGTACAGGTAGGCGAGCCCGCCGGCGATACCGCTCACCAGGTAGAGGGCTAGGAAACGTCCACGCCCGAAGGAGACCTCGGCGAAGGAGCCGAGGAAGTACAGCGAGAGCATGTTCAGCGCCAGGTGCGCGAAGCTCGCGTGCAAGAACGCGCTCGTCAAGAGCCGCCATGCCTCGCCCTCCGCCACGAACGCCGGGACGAGGGCGCCCAGAACCAGGACGTTCCCCGGCTGGTTCAAGAGGCCAGCCGCTACGGGCGTCCCCGACGATGCGCCCACCGCCGCGACCCCGAGATACACCAGGACGCACGCGGCGATGAGACCGAAGGTTACGGGCAGGCGCGTCAGCAACTTACCGACGGCAACGTTGGCGGCGCGGCCCTCAGCGGCGCTTCATCTCGCGGACGGCGTCGCCGACCTGGACCTTGGTGACGTCCTCCAGCGGGCCGCCGAACAGGCCCTCGAGGTCGGGCCCCCCTTCGTCGCGGTCGCTGCTTTGAGGGCTCATGCCGAAGCCGCGGACCTCGACGTTGTCACCGAACATCTGGCCGAAGATGCGCTGGAGATTCTCCTGCATCTCACCGAGGTTGCCGAAGCCGGCGGCGGATGGTGAGGCGGCTTCCGAGAGGCGGGCGACGGCGAGTCGCTCCTTGACCTCGGTGATCTCGGCCTTCGCCTTCACGCTCTCGACGGTGCCTAAAGTCTCGCCGGTATCCGGGTCCCAGACCTCCTCGCCGTCGGGGGCGAAGATCTCGAAGAGCATCCCCTGGCGCACGCCGTTCTGGCGCCCGCGGTTTATGACGATCTCGCCTCTGCCCAGTATCTTCGCCACCTTGCCCTCGAGTGCCACGGTGTATCGCTCCTTTTCGCCGAAAATTCCAGCTGATTATATCCCGCGTCGCTGAAGGGTCACGCGCTCGCTACGCGCAGCCGCTAGAATCGGCGGCATGGCGAGCCGCATGGCGTCGGGACGGATGAGCAGGGTGGGGAGGCACCTGCCGACTTCGGGTGGGCTGAAGAAGACGCTCGACCTGGCGCGCGAGCAGGGGCTGGAGGCGGTCCAGGTCTTCGTCTCCAAC
>JADDPV010000176.1 GCA_016781705.1 Rubrobacter sp. | reverse complement strand
CTAGGGCGCATGCGTTGCAGCCCGTCGAAGGCCTGCGGGCTCGAGAGCCAAATGGCTTCCTCGATCTTCGGGTCTCTCACCAGATCGAAGAGCCTTTCGCTGATCGAACGGTGCTCTGCCTCCACCATGAGCTGGACTTCGGCCTCAGCAGCGCAAAACTCGCTCAACAACCTGCTGCGCTCCAGGAGCAATCGGGGGTGGAGTTCCGGAACGGTCTCAGCCAGTAGCTTTTCGGACCTGCGGTGTTTGATCGCCTGTTTCGCGCGGCGGCGCTCTCCTCTGGATAGCCGGTCCTTTGGCGTCCTGGCCAACTCTTCTAAGAGTTGCCGCTCCAGTTCTCGGAGCCGAGCCTCAAGACGCAGTGCGCGCTCCGCCGATCGGACGGATTCTGGAGTGCTGAGAGACTCCATTAACTCGAAGGGTAAGCCGGTTCCACGAAGGATGAAGGCGGGTGCTAATTCAATCGACATCGTCGCTCCAGCGGACAGCCTGCATGCGCAACTCGCACGTGTACCGTCTGCCTCTCTCGTCGCGGAGCCACAAGTGTTCGGGGGCGGGCAGCATCTCCTCGACGATTACGGTCTTTCCACCACGTGCCATGCGTCGAAGAAGTTCGGCACCGAACGGGGACCAGGTGTCTATGAGTACGGGTTTCCTTTCGTCCGCAATCCGGGCGAAGACAAACCGCGGCCAACCGCTCCTCCTGCGCTCGCGCTGAACGGATAGGAGCAAGTCTACGCCACGGAGTTTTTCGAACCGGACTGAACAGTCGAGCGTCCAGCGCTCGCGCTGATACACCGCGCCGCCCACTCGCAGCCGCGGGACGTGGGCACCTCCAGCGATGGGGGCGTGGAGCACAAGCGGATGTGCGAGGGCCGCAAACGGAGGATACGTCGTATAGTCCGCCAATGGAAGGTACAGTAAGACCTTTCTCGCATGATCGTCTCTTGCCACTGGCCCATCCTGGCCGATCTCGACGTCGAGATCGGCCATAGATAGGTCTGCACCGTAGTCACGCCCTGGATAGCCTGCGCGTCTCCCGGGAAAGCAGTAAAAGCCTTTGTTGCGCCGGCCCAGCTCAAGGCCGACGAGGCTGGTCGCGGAAGGGTCTCTTCGAAGCCAGTCTCGGGTTGTAAACTCGAACTTGCGCCGGTCTGGGTAGAAGGCGCACAGCCATCCCCACAAAAGCAGGTGGTGGTGGACCCGACCGAGGATCACCTCGACGTTCTCGGGCGTGATTTCTCCTGCGGGAGCAGCTAAGAACACGTCGGGAAGAGAGTACCGTCCTCCCGCTGAAGAAGATCCGCACAACTCCTGCGGTAGCGACAAAGACCGTACCTCCTCCGGCTCGATCTCGATCTTCGGGAGGGGCGAGAAGCGACTTCCGACATCTCCCCTCGGGCGAGTCCTCGCAGCGTAGGTGAGCAGGTCGATCCGGTCGTCCTCGTGTTCCAAGACTTGCCGGGCCGCGTCCTTGTAGCCACGTTGGACGCGCTCCCCGTATGCCGCCGACAGCTCCAAGCCCTCAGAGAGTTTGTTTTCCAGCGCCTCGGTAAACGTTTTCCCCATGCGGATGGAGAATCGCGAACTCGCCTCCTCGTAGAGGACTAAGCGATCCGCATACACTTCCCCCGCTCCCTCATGGGCGTCGGCACCGGTGTACTCGGAGAATAAGCGCTCGAGATCTTTAAGGAGCCGGACGCGAGCTTCAAGCTCGGCGGACTCGAACTCTTCCCTGAGCGCGTCTAGCCGGTCGAGACGATTGAGCCAGCGCGTCCTGCCGGCCTGGTGAGGCAGGGCGCGAACGGCAGCGCGCAAAGATTCGAAGCTCTCGAAGTCGTTGGGCTCGAAGTCTATCCTCAGCAGGAGCACCCCTGCGCGCAGCAGGGGTGCCGCGATTTTTAGGAGCGCGCTCGGGCTGAGGCCGAACGCCGACGATGCCTCGGTTAGGGTTCCCGAGAAATCCTTCCACCATCGCATCATGCGCTCTGCCTCCGGAGAGAGCGGAACCTCTTCGTCCAGGGCTCGACTGCGGGCGGCCCCGGGAACGATCTCGTACAGCCGGTTGAGCCGTGCCGGCAGGTGCAGGATGAGATCGCGGTCCCGGCCGATCGCCCTCGTCAACTCACGAACCGCCCTGAAGGAGAAGAAGGTGCGCCTCCGCTGACGCGCGAGGTTGCGGACCTCGAACATCCCGTGTTCCGTAACCTCGCCGTACCCCATTGGACCGAAAAAACTCGTGGTCTCGTTCTTCGCGCAGAAGCGCTGCAGATACGTGTAGACCTGCCTCTCCACACGGCGCCAACGTGCGTTGTCGGGGATGTCACCTAATTCTACGTACCTCCGCCACACATTCTCGTACATGTCGGGGCTGGACAGGAAAACGGCCTCCTGGACCCTTGGCTCCGAAGCCAGTTCCTTCAGACGTTCCTTGAGCGTCACCTTCTCTTCTTGGCACGCATCTCGCAGTTCCGCCCGTATAGAATTCCACCTCCGCACCGCTCTCCTCCACTCCTCCGTAGCAGGTCGGGGGGAGTCAAGCCCTCGTCCCTCCTGCAGGGAGCGTAGTGTGGCTTCGGAGGCACCCTTGCCTCCCGTTGTCTCGGAAAGGTTCGCCAGATGAACTTCGCAATCGAGTACCTCTTCAGTCAGCCTCCGTACGTTCCGAGAGTACCCGAGCTCCTCCATCCAGTCGAAGGGAAAACCGGCATGTCTGAGCACGAAAGTGTCTCCAAGCGTCCACCGCCGGCTCATCCTTGCGCCTCCGTTAGGATCCCCTTCTCGCAGAGTTTCCGACAGACCTTGCCCACCTGCCGTGCCGGCAGTCCGGTGAAGACCTTGCCGGGCTCCGCGGGGCTACGCCGGTTCTCTATCAGTAAGGCCAGGCGCCGGTCAATGCGCAAGACCGCCCCCGTTCTTAGGTTGGTTGCGTACCAGGTTCTACCCGACCTTCCGTCCAACGACCTAGGGAGCTCGATGATCGCGCAGTCAGGATCCAGGCAAACGAGGACCCCGCTTTTCTGGGGCATCGGAGGCTCGTGGACGTATGCCTCGGCGACGCGACCAGGGTTGAGTGGCGCTCTCTCGGATAGCCTTCGCGCCATCTCTTCAAGGACCGTCGAGGCTTCCTCAGAAGGAACCGTTCCGGGCGCAGAGAATGGCAAGGATCTGGCGAAGTCGTGCTTCTCCGGGGGGTCTCCCAGCTCTACTGGGACGCCCTCCCAACAGTGACCGAGCCCGTTCTTGGGCCAATGGAAAAGGCGGAGTCCCGCGAGTCGATCGAAGATGAAGGCTCGCTCGATGACCTCCAGCGTCTTCTCCAACTTAGGCGCATCGATTCCCGGAGCGCCGATCCACCACTCTGCCACGGTTCGGACGCTTCGCTCTCGGAGGCGTCCTGCTCCTCGTGCCAGTTGATCATAGTTCAGCAGCCGCCCCTCCGCGCTGAGGACTTCGGGGGCCAAGCAACAGAATCCGACCACGGCGGTTCTGTAACCGCGCCCCGCCAGGATGTCCGGTTCCGAGAGGGATGCGAGAGGTACGCGACCGGCATGACCGTCTCGGGGATCACCGGGTTCGCGCTCATCGGGAGCCTCCATCCACAGGAGTGGAGAGCCGGGGGTCAGCTTCCCTGGAAGCCCGGCAACCTGCCTCTTAGACCTGCTTGGATCTCCTATACTCTCGGTCCCAGAGAACTCGGGGCATCGCAACAAGGCTTCTCGGTGTGATTGCGCGAAGGGTCCCGCGAGGTCGAATCGCGTACCGCTGCTCAACATCCTGGCGAACGCCATGGCCGACGGGAGTTGCTGGTCGCGCTCAATCCAGATCCTGACGAAATCGGACGCCCTGCAGCGTTCTGCGGCCTCCTCGATCTCGGGTAGATACGGCGCCGGGGCTGCGGCTGCCCGGCGTACGTCTGTGGAGCTCTCGGTTGTGCCCTCGCGAAGCTCCAAATCGTCTAGCCTCAGGCGCACCTGCGTCCTTCCCGAGATGCCTGTAAGGGCCGCGCCGGCTGCCCGCAATCGTGTGTAGACGCTCGGAGCGGGCGCTCGAAGTAACTGGTCCGCTGCCTTGATGTGGAGCAAGTCTCTTAGCGCACTTGCGTCGAGGTTCGCCTCACGGCGCTCGGCCGCGCTCGCCGTCGAAGCCAGATATGCGGGTGAGAGTACCCTACCTACGAACCCGCGTCCAATGTCCAGCAGCGTCCAACCATCTGCGGCAATCGTTTCCAGCGTAGAGTCGCTGTGAGGCAAGACGACGAAGACCTTCACCCCCAACCGCCCCCGCGGAGATAAGTGCACCTAAGCTCGGAAGTGTGGCGCCCGAGACCGCTCTTGAGCCAAAGCTTCGACGGCTCAGGAAGCATCTCCGAGAGAACCGCGTGCCCGTAACGGCCGAGTAGGTTGGCGAGCAAGCGCAGCAGCAGAGGGTTACGGGCGTCGACGAAAACAGGTTTGCGTTCTCCAGGAAACCTGGCGAAAACGAGATCCGGCAAACCGATGGTGCACCAAATCTCCGAGGCGGTCTTCAACCTGTCTTCGTCGCTCTTGCAAGCCAAAAGCTCCTCGAACTCGTCGGACGAGCAGACGGGGCAGCTCGTTCAGCCACGTGGCCTTTACCGCCCGGACCTGGTCCTCCAAGGGCAGACGGTCGAAGTCGCCGCGGAGGTCCATCGCCCCCGCGCCTCCGCACCTAGCGATCTCCACGGCCACGGCCTCGGGGTTTGAGAGGTTCAGCCAGTAGACCCCGCCGCGGAAGAACCGCCCGTAACGGTGCGCGAACTCGCTCGCGAGCTGGGTCTTACCGACGCCGCCTACACCGCTGACGCCGACCGTCTTGACGGGGCCGGCCGCGCCGGGGCCTCCGGCTTTCACCTCCGCCGCCAGCGCCTTCAGGACCTCTTCCCTGCCCACGAATAGCGGGTTCGGGTCCAGGGGCGACCCTTTCGAGCCGGGGGGCGGCGGGGCCGTCTCTGGCACGCGGTCCAGCGGCAGATCCTCGAGCAGCGACCGGCCCTCTTCCAAGAGTGCGGGGTCGACCGGCTGCGGGCGCAGGTGCTCGTACCTGACGACGTTCGAGGTCGCGGTCGCGCCGGGCCCGGAGGCCTGGGCTATGCCCTCGCCCTCCGCGTGCTGGCGCCGCTCTTGCTCGCCCGCCACGTCCTACCCTTCGCTCTCTTCCGGCCGATTTACCCGCACGCTAGCCCTGCCGGCGCGGTCCGCCTGGGCTATGTACTTACCTACCGCGGTCATGACGTTCTCGACGCGCTGCTCGCCGCCCGGCTGGGCCCTAACCGCTTCCAGCAGCTTCCGGGCGGCGGCCCCCACCTCGGGGTCCGCGTCTGCGCCGGACGCCGCCAACCTCTCGGCCAGCACCAGCCTCTGTCCCTCGGAATCCGGCTCGGCAATCACCTCGTCGACGGCCTCCTCGACCCGCTCATCGTCGCCGGACTTACGGTGCAGAAGGCCCTTGAGTTTTCCGAGGGCCTCGGTGACAATCGCGGCGCCCGCGGCCTGGCCGGCCCCCTCCCCCACCGTCTGTCCGACCTCGGCTGCGTACGGCGCCGCCGCGACGATCGCCTCCCATACCCTGGGATCCGCCATCTGATCCACCGCCCTACCTCCCGTCGTTACTACGTGGCGCCGCGCATGCGTTGAATTTTACTAGTTGGAGCCCGTGGGCCAACTAGGCGCGGTCGGTTACCGACTACCTGCTCAGCCCGTCGTCCCTTCCTCACCCGAATCCTGATCCGAAACAGGGTCTGGACCGATGCGGCGCGAGACTTCAGCCTGATTGGAGCTCTCCAGGAACTCGCCGGCCTCGGCGATGCTGCGGAAGGCAGGCTCGGCGCTCAGGTGGAACTCCAGTAGCAGCTCGGGGTAGCGCTTGAGGGCGTAGGTCAGGGTCTCGACGGCCGTCGCCTCGTGGCCGGCGTGCACCGTTCTGTTGCGGTGCCGATCCAGGTCCTTGAGGATCTGGCCGTAGAAATCCTTGTGCTCGTCCTTGAAGAGCGGCATCGTGCGCGCCCGGACCCGCTCGTTGCGGTAGCAGCCCGTGAGCGTCTCCATCAAACTCCAAAGGCCGACGAGCGACGTGTTCCAGTCCCGCTTGTCGAGGGCGCGGGCGTACCTGCGGATGCCCGCCTCCAACTCCGCGCGGTACGGCACCTCGGGAAGCCTCCGGAAGGCGAAGTCTTGGTAGTCGAGCACACCGTCCCAACGGTCGGCCAGCCGGTAGGGGTGCAGCGGGCGGACGTAGTCGTCCTCGAGCCACGGCGAGAGATCGGCGAGGCGACCGTCCAGGTGGTGCAAAGAATGCACTGGTCCAAGAGCAAGCTTGTTCACGGGTTGGCGTATGCCGATGGAGGTCCGGGCGCCCACGCCGCGGTTCACGGCGAGGTTCCAGATGCCCCTGAGGAGGTCCAGCGCGTCGAGTGCCCTCTGCGCCGCCTCCTGGTGGCTTCTGCCCGCGGTCTGCACCCTCGCTGGCGTGTAGGCGTAGAGGACGTTGGCCGGGTCGGGTAGGCGGCCGATGACCTGATCCTCTCCCGCAAGCCTGGCCTTCTCGTGTGTGGACCGGAACGGCTCCGAGAGGAATCGATCGAAGGAGACGATGGCCCGAGACGCGGCGGATTCGAGCTCAAACTCGCGGGGCAACCCCCCGAAGTGGCGCACCGAGAGGCTCGTGACCAAGACGAAGGGTTCTTCGGGCCTGCGGAGGAAGCCCTCCGCGCCTTCGGCTATTGCCCGCAGGAGCTTCGACGAGGTGACCTCCCCAGAACGCGCGACCCGCGCCGCGGCGTGGTAGACGATGGACCACTCGTGCGAATCGGGGATCGGCTCGGAGAACTCGACCGCGCCCTGCAGCGCCGTCGCAATGGTCCGGAGGGAGAGACCCGAGAAGGTGAGCTCTCCCTCCGGACCGACCTCCTTGGTCTGCTCCAACCGGCGGGCCAGCACGTTCGGGTCGAGGCCCCTCCAGCGCACGATCTTCCCGTGGTCCAACCTACCCGCCCATTCCGCCCGGTGCGTTGCCTACGCTCATTCCGGGTCCTTCCGTACGCCGAAACCATGTACTGAAAGATTCTACGTGCCGGGGGCGGTTTCTCCATCGCGGATCTGCGCTACGATCCTCTCTAAAGGGGACGGGCTGCGGACGTCCCGATCGGCGAGGAGGAAAGGAGTTGCCGTGGGCCAACAGTTTCACGAGGCCGGCGAGCTGGTGGCCGAGATCACCAATTCGCACTACGTCGTCCACAAGAGGGGTGACAGGTACGATTACAGGCTCGACTCGATCACGCACCAATGGATAGCTTCCCACGTCTCCGGTTCGGAGCACAACGTGTTCTTCGCGCAGGACGGAGAGCGCCACAAGACGACCGTGGCGGTGACTTTCGCCGACATGGAGCATGCGGAGGATCTCAGGAACGCCGTCCTGGCCGCGTTGCCCCAGAGATAAGGGCGGCCCGCCGCGGTTTGTAGCCACCCCGGCGCAGGTTTGGGGCGACCCGCCATTTGTGGGTCCCCCCGATGTGCGCGGGACGTGCGACAATCAGGGCAGGAGGTAGAAAGATGGCAGAGAGGCAGAGCACCGAGGTCAGCGCCGATCTCCTGGAGGCGTTGCGGCGCAGGGCGGAGGACCAGGGCCGCACAGAGGCCGACGTCTTGGACGAGGCCGTCAGGAGGTACCTGGAGCGGTCCGGCACGTTAGACGAGTTGCTGAAGCGCATCGAGCAGGGACGCCGGAATCGGGGCGTGGAACCGCTTTCCGAGGACGAGGCCATGAGGCTGGCCGTCGAGGAGCAGCACGCCTGGAGACGCGAGCGTGCCGGCTAGCCCCCCGAGGGCTGTCCTGGATCCAAACGTGCTGGTCTCCGCGGCGATCTCCGATCGGGGGATACCCGCCGAGTTGGTGCGCCGCTCCGAGCGCGGTGAGTTCGAGCTGGTCACTTCCGCCGAGGTCCTCATGGAGCTTCTGGAGGTCCTCCGGCGCCCCAAGTTCCGCCGCTACATCACCGAGGACGAAGCCGTGGACTTCGCCCTCCGCATCCACGACGGGTCCGCGGACGTCTCCGAGGAGCTGCCGCAAGAAGTGGTCAAGGGCGTGACCTCCGACCCTGACGACGACTACCTCGTCGGGGTCGCCGTTCGCGGGGAAGCGGGTGTGATCGTGTCGGGGGACCGGCACCTGCTGGAGCTCCCAGACAGGCGCATAGCCGACGGCGTCGGCAACACCCTCGCCCGCGTCCTCACCCCCCGGGAGTTCCTGAACAATCTGCAGCCCCCAGGGTAGGCCAGCCGTCCGGTCACTGCGCCTCGGGGCTCTCCTCGTACAGCCTGACGTTGACCTCTGGGGGTCGCAGCACCATTGATGCTGTTGGCGAATTGCCCAGCGGCGCAGCATACTCCGGGACGT
>JADDPV010000230.1 GCA_016781705.1 Rubrobacter sp. | reverse complement strand
CCGGTAGTTTGTTGCTAACGGGCATAGAGGTAGAGGCCCCTGCCGGAAAACACCCGCTCAAGCAGCGTTTTCAGTTCCAATGGCGGGGGCAGATCGGAGAACGCCTTCCAGTAACGCCGGAGCATTACCCACGGCTCTTGTCGCCCTCAAGGCCTCCGGCCAAGACGCCTTCATCCTCCTTCCTGCCCCTTCTCTCCGGGCCGGCCGGTAGGTCGTCCTCCCATCGTTCGGCAGGCTCGCCCGGCGAAGCCGGCGAGCGCCCGTCGTGGGCCCACCAGCAGAACGAAAACGCGCAGCACACCAACCGCCAGTGGCGGCGTATCGCGAGGTCGCTCCTGATCTGGTAGTCGCTCTTGAGCGCCAGAACGTAGCCCACCCCAGACTCCTCCAGGGAACGCTTGAGCCCCCGATCCTCGCCGTAGAAGGAGTCCGCCACCACCGCCCAGAAGGGCACGCCCATCTCGACCGAACGGCGCACCAGTTGGACGGCTATCTTCAGCTTGGTGCGGAAAGCCGGGTCCGTCTTGCCGCACCCGAAAGTGGTGCGCCGGCGTGTACGGCTCGACCTCCAGCGGGTAATACGCCCGCACGCCGACAAGCAGGCTACTCACGCTCACACGCCGTTGTCGGTCTTGCCCGCTGGCCAGCCACTGCCTGCCGACGTGCGGCGTATGCTTGCCCCACTTCTTGCGGGCCCCGTGCTCGTCTAGTACCAGCACGCCATCCCCGTCTGGGGCGGTCGAGGGGTCTTCGAGCAGGAGCTCGATGCGGCGCCCGTTGAGCTCCTCTGGGTTCCATCCGGGCTCGGAGAGGAACCATTGCAGGCGCTCTGGGCTTCCTTGCGCTGCGCCCCCGCTACGGGCTCGGTGTTGGCGAGGGGTGAGGGTCTTGTTGCGCTCGGTCGGAAGCAGAAGCCCCTCGAGGTAGTGGCGGAAGTCCTCGCGCTGGGTGCGGGCTCGGAACAGACCGTAGAAGCGGGCAACGTACCCCCCCAAAGGACCGGGGGACGGAGCCACGGGCAGCCTTCTGGTCATGGCGGCACCTCCTTGTGCGCCGCCGTTGGAGCACAGGGCTCTTCCTACTGCAACAAACTACCGCCAGAATGGACGTTACCTCAGGTTTGTCTGCACGAAGAGACGCATCTTCGCGCCGGATTTCCTCTTCCCATCAATGATGCGGGCCAGCGTCCATCCTAACCTCGGCGCCCGTAGGTTCTGGCCGCGTGGTCCCTTCGAAACCCGGCTACTCTGCGAGCATGATCACCGAATACGTCCGGGCCGCCATAAATTGCGCAACCTTTGAGATATTGGAGGACGGCAGCATCTACGGCGAGATACCGCCCCTTCGGGGCGTCTGGAGCAACGCCGAGACGGTCGATCGGGCCCATGCCGAGCTCGTCGAGGTTCTCGAAGGATGGATCGCGCTGAGGCTAGCCCGCGACCTTCCAATCCCCCCCATAGCCGGCGTCGACATCGAGGCTCCACCCGAAGATGGCTCGTTCGCCCTCGACCCCAAGCGCTTATGAGCCGGGGCGACCTCATCCGCTCGCTGCGCAAGCTGGGTTTCGAAGGTCCCTATCGGGGGACCAACCACGATTACCTGCTCCGAAATAACGCGATGTTGAGGATACCCGACGAATTCTGCGAGGACATAGATGGGGACCTCCTGATTCGCCTCCTCCGGCAGGCAGGGGTTTCTCGGGAAGAGTGGCGCGATCTGCGGTAGCCGAGAAATTGCACCACGCTGAAGAAGCTCTCTGGATCGTAAACGGCGTCCGAGCACTCCTCCCTACCCCTCATGGGACTATCTCCTCCCTCAAGCTGGCGTCTTCTTCGGTTCTGGGAGCAAACAAAGATTGTTGGGAGCGAACGCGATCTCGGTGCACCAGCGAACCTGCGCGAAGCGCCCTTTCGGCGGGCCTGTGGTTGCGTTTCGGTTCCAGCTGCAAATTTCTGCTTCTTGTGCCGCGTGATATGAAGTAGGTGTAGCTTGGGGCCGGCGGACTGGCAAAACGTGGCGCCGAGCGAACCTTGGGGCCTTTTGGTAACGAGGTCGTCGCGGCGGATCTCCAACCGCTGGCGAGGCAATGGGCTGACATAGGCTATCCTCCGCCTTGTCCGCGAAGGGGCGGTTAGAGTGGCCTCGTCCGGCTTCAATAGAGTTTCGGGCAGGAGTAGAGGCATTCTTGCGCGGGTACTTACCTTGGTAACGTTCTTTAGGTCGCCGACGTGTTAGGAGTCTCCTGTCGAGCAGAGTTGGCCGTTATGTCGGGGTGGGGGTTGCCAGGACCGAAAGTAAGCCTTCCTCTACGCGCTGTAGCGCACTTGTGCCCCAGGCTTGCCGTCATGGTTCGAGGAAAGGAAGTGATCTCAGGATGGTACACGAGACACCTCCGCGTGGGTCGAGACAAAGGAAGAACACGGAGCATCCCTACCCCGCTGATCTCGCCGCGTTTGTCGCGGCGAGGTGGGCTGATGTCCTCGAAGTTTCGGACTCTCTCGCCCCCGTTTCTTACAACGCTCCCGTTGACTCCTTGTCCGAGCTCTCCGTGCTCGAAGAGGTGCTCTCGACCTGCTACCAGGCGAGCCTCTTGCAGGAGGAGGACCAGCCCGTCATCTTCCGGCTCGCTTTGAGCTCGCCGGAGGTGTTCCCCACCGAAGGAGGTCCCCCCGACGGCTTGCAACGCCTCGAGTTCTCGGAGGCCCGGCCCTTCGATGTCCAGGAGCTTCGCCGTCTCTCCCCCGCCACCGACTATCCCCGCTCCATCGTAGGGGTCAGCAACGACGAAGAGCACGGTTTGCGGATCTGGGGCCTCGTCCACTCCGGTCCCCGCTGGCTCAGGGACCGCCAGGGCGGCCGGGTTACGTCCCCGCCGCTGCCGCCGATGGCCGTCGTGCACGTGACAGGCCCGGGCCGTCTGGAGGTGCGCAAAGGCTCCGAGATCGTCGCCAAGCTGGAGAACGGGGCCCTGTCGGATGCCTCGATGGACGTCTTCGACTCGGAGTGGCTGCCGGCCGGGTTCGCGACCGCCAGGGCGGAGCTGATGGAGCTCCACTCCGCGGCCCGCCAGCGCGCCCTCGAACAGGACGGCGAGAGGTGGGCCCTCCTCGACCCGGACCTCGCGCGCAGGATCGGCGTGCAGATGTTCAAGCGCCTGATCTCGACCGTGCAGAACTTCGGGCGCGGCGGGACGGTGATCTTCGTGCCGCCGGAGCACACGCGGGAGTTCTCCGGGGCCTGCTACGTCGCCCTCAAGTACAGGATCACCGACGGCGAGCCTAGGAGGCGCTTTCGCACCCTCATCGTGGAGATCATGAACCGCCTCGCCCAGGTGCACGGACCCACCAACGCTCGGACTCCTCCGAGGATGGTGGGCTGGAGAGAGTACCAGGAGACGAGCGACGAAAAGATAGCGGGCCTTGAGGAGGGGATCCTCGAGGTTGCGCACCTCGTCGCCGCCCTGGCGACGACCGACGGGGCGGTGGTGATGACGAAGCGCTACGAGCTCCTGGGGTTCGGCGGCGAGATCTCTGGCAAGCTCGACGGCGTAAAAACCGTCGCCAGGGCGCTGGACGTCGAAGGCCGCCTTCTCAAGGAGGAACCTGCGGAGATCGTGGGCACTCGCCACCGTTCCGCCTACCGCCTGTGCAAGGAACTGCCCGATGTTTTGGCGGTCGTCGTCTCCAAGGACGGCAACGTGAGGTTCGTCCGCCGACAGGGTGATGGAGTCGCCTACTGGGACCAGGCCTGAAAAGCAACTCCCGCGTCCTTCCCTGTGAATGACTGGCGCAACCTACACGCGCAACGGCCCACGATGCGGACGGTCGAGGAGGCGAAGGTTGGGGGCATCAAGGGATCTTCGCTGGGCCCCAACGGATCGTGTAACGCGGCCTTCGCAACCTCCGTACCACCTGGGGTAGGCTTCGAGATGGGGCCCGCAGGGGACCTTCGGGAGCTCATACCATGCGGACCGTCGCACACGAGAGGCGAGGGTGGTCCACCACAGGACGACTCGCTCTGCGGGACTGCGCTAGTAAATATGCCTCGAGCGATGGTACGCATGGCCGACTGTAGGGATAGGATCACCTTCCGGCGGCTCGAGAAATGCGTCAGGGAGATGTAGTGCCGGTGGAGGGAAGTATAGAAAGCGAAGGTAAAAAGGTTATGGTCGGAAAGGCGATCGACCGGCGGGACTTTCTGAAGCTCTCCGCAGGAGTGGTTGGGACCGCAGCCGCCTTCGGGCTGCTCGCCGCCTGCGGGCAAGAGGGGGATCGAGGGCGCCTGCGGTCCAGGCCGTCCCCACCGTCGGCAGAGACGTCGGCGCCTCCTTCTCCTCCTACTACCGGCCTTCGGCCGCTGGGGCTCGGAGGCTCCGCCGAGCGCGACGGCCTCGTCTACGTCCCCCCAGCCTACGACGCGTCCCAGCCGGCGTCACTGGCCCTGATGCTGCATGGCGCCGGCGGAGACGCCCGGGGCGGCATCTCGCCGTTTCTTCATCTCGCCGACGAGGCCGGCCTCGTTTTGCTCGCTCCCGAGTCGCGCAGCAGGACCTGGGACGTATTAGGTGGCAGCTCGGTGCTGGGCGGCGGGTTCGGCCCGGACGTCGAGTTTATCGACGGGGCGCTGGAGGAGACGTTCGATCGGCTTTCGGTGGACGCCGGAAGAGTGGTGGTGGCGGGCTTCTCCGACGGGGCCTCCTACGCCCTCTCTTTGGGCCTGACCAACGGGGACCTCTTCACCCACGTGGTCGCGTTCTCACCGGGGTTCTCGGCGCCGGCGGAACGCAGGGGGAAACCGGCCGTCTTCGTCTCGCACGGCACCGGCGACGACGTGCTCCCGATCGACAGGACGAGCCGCCAGATTGTGTCGCAACTGGAGCGGGAGGGCTACGAGGTGACGTACAGGGAGTTCGACGGCCCCCACACCGTGCCCAAGCCCATTGCGCACGAGGCCCTGAATTGGTTTAACGAGCCCCGAGGGGCGACGGACCGCAGCGAAGGGCGGTAAGGACCAAGAGCGTATGCTGCCCCAACATAAGGGTCGGAGAGGACGGGTCGGGCCTCCGGCCGCCGGAAGGCTCTGCTGCAGGGCACGAGGGGCGAACGGAGGTAACACCTCCCATGGCGCGACCCGTACACAGCGTTGGTAGACCGTTTCCCGCTCCTGAGGGCCGGGTACGACGAAGATGGGCGAAGAAGCGATGCAGGAGTTGAAGCGCACAGAGAGCTTGGCGTTCACCCGTACGAGGAGAGAGATGGGCATAAACCGCTGGAGCGACATAGAGGAACGCAAGAGGATCGAGACGAAGGCCAAGGCTGGCGACGAGGTCCCCGAGGGGAAGAAGGGCAACGCCTCTTCCCGCCTGGAGGCCTCCAAGGACCCCGCCGAGGACGAGGAGAAGCGCCGGGTCGTCGAGAAGCTTCAGGGGCGGGAAGGAGACTCTCAGCCTCACAAAACTGCCGCCCCACACCAGTTCGCCGCGATCAATTTATTGTGGACTACGAGCAGTGCTGCTTGAGCCGCCCTCCGGGAGGTCGACGTGCCGGAGGGCTTGGGCGAATCTCGGGCGTCGTAGCGAGAATTCAAAGAGCGACGACACGTTAGGCTCCTTCAAGTGGGTCGGGTACAAGACCCTCAGGATAGCCTTGGTGAAGGATCGCGGCTTGCTCGAGGTGGCCAGTTAGGGAAGGCAACGGCCCATCCGGGTCCGAGGCTGTCCTTCGGGACGATGCTTTTTTACCCAGCGTCGAACCAGTTTATGGCCTCGAGCGCGATCTCTGGTGGAACCGTGTGCCCACCCTCGAACTCCCTGTAGGTCACGTCGTAGCCGGCGCCCTCGAGCCGGGGGACGATCGTGCGGCTGCAGCGCTCGATCCGGAGCACCTCGTCGCCGGTGCCGTGGGAGACGAAGATGCGCGGCGAGCCCACCTGCGCGGCCGGGGCCATGAACCCCGGCGAGAAGGCCAGGACGTGCGAGAAGAGGTCGCCGTTGGTGATCCCCAAGGAGAGGGCGTAGGAGGCCCCGTCGGAGAAACCTCCCACTGCCAGACGAGCGGGATCCACCCCGTAGCTGGAGAACACCTCCTCCAGGCCCCCGTTGATCACCTCGACGTCCGGCCCGTACCCCCCGACGATGACGTCCCAGGTGTACCGACGAGAGGTCGGGATGAGCAGGATCAGGCCGGACGCGTCTGCGAGAGGCCGAAGGAGGTCCAGGGTGGCGCGCGCGTCTCCGCCCGCCCCGTGCAGCAGGACGACCATTGGTGCGGGGTGCCCCGCCCGGTAGCCGGTCGGCACGTACAACAGGTGGTCCCCGCGCGCGGGTGCCGCAAGCCCCAACGACCGCAGGCCCACCGGCGCTGCCTCGGCCGGCCACGCCTCCGCCGGGCGCACCAGCAGGCGTCCTTTTCTGGACTCTTTCTCACTCGCCATCGATCCCATACCTCCCCCTGGCATCGCCCGGCTACACCCCATGGAGATGACAAACCGGAAGAGGGTTTCGGGAGATCCCTCCCCACCCCGCAAAACGACCGTCCTGTCAGGGTCAGGGCGGCGAGGCCTACGTCCAAGCGCACAAACAATCGCCCGAAGACCATGCGTAGTCGTCCATCCCGGCTTCTTGTTGGGCCAAGGGTGCGTTAGGGGAGGCGAAGGTCGCGTAAGCTTCGAGCTACTACGGGGCGCACCTCTGGGAGGAGATCCGATCGATGAGCACAAAGACCAGGCTGATGCTGACGGCCCTAACCGGTTCCCTCGGGGTCGCCCTGGCGGCCCGCGCGTTAAGCATGGATAACACCCTCTCACTGCTGTCGGAGGGCTACGAGTTCATCCCGAAGAGGTGCCGACGCTACGACTCCGACATCTTCGAGACCCGGCTCATGCTCACGAAGGCCGTGTGCATGATGGGAGAAGAGGCGGCCGAGGTCTTCTACGAACCGGGCCGGTTCACGCGGAAGGGTGCCCTGCCCCAGACGACGCTGAGGCTGTTGCAAGACAAAGGCAGCGCACAGGTGATGGACGGTGAGGCCCATCGGTGGCGCAAGCGGATGTTCATGTCGCTGATGACCCCCGCGGGCATCCGGCGGCTCGCTGACGCCATAGACGATCGGTGGCGCACCCGCATCGGGGAGTGGAAGGGCATGGGCGAGGTGGTGCTCTTCCACGAGGTGGAGGAGATCTTGTGCCGCGCCGCCTGTGAGTGGGCCGAGGTTCCGCTTGCGGAATCGGAATCTAGGCAAAGGACGCGCGAGTTCTCGGCGATGATCGAAGGCGCCGGTTCCGTCGGACCGCGGAACTGGCGGGGACAGCTCCTCCGGGCGCGGACGGAGCGGTGGATCCGGGGCGTGATAGAGGAGGTACGCGCCGGCGAGCTCGAAGTCCCCAAGGGGAGTGCGGCCCACGTCGTCTCTTGGCACCGAGACCTGAACGGGGAGCTGCTGGACACAGACGTGGCGGCGGTGGAGTTGATCAACGTGCTGCGGCCCGTGGTCGCCGTCGCCCGCTACATGGTCTTCGCCGCGTTGGCGCTGCACGAGCACCTGGAGTGTCGGCAGAAGCTCCGGGCCGACGACGATTACCTCGAGATGTTCGTGCAGGAGGTCCGCAGATTCTATCCGTTCTTCCCCTTCGTCGGGGGCCGCGTAAGCAACGAGTTCGACTGGAGGGGCCGACATTTCGCTAGGGGGACGTGGGTGCTCCTGGACCTGTACGGCACGAACCACGACGCCAGGGTCTGGGAGCAGCCCAAGGAGTTTCGGCCGGAGAGGTTCCGCGAATGGGACGGGAGCGCATTCAGCTTCGTCCCCCAGGGAGGCGGCGATCATTACCGCGATCACCGCTGCCCGGGCGAGTGGATCACCATAGAGCTCATGAAGAGGGCGGTCCGTCTGCTGACCGAGTCCATGAGTTACGACGTCGTGCCGAAACAAGACCTGTGGATCGACCTCTCCAGGATGCCGGCCATACCGAAGAGCCGTTTCGTGATCGCAGGCGTCCGGCGAACCCCTTAGAGCGCATTTCAAAACCGCCACTCCAGGTGCCTGTGCGGATCGGAACACGCCCAAAATAGGGGAATACTTGCTGAGATCTGCCCGTCCTTGCTCGCGACCCTCCTGTCTCCCACAGGGTTTTGAAATGCACTCTTAGCCTCAGGATCGCCGACGAACCCCAAAGAGGCCGTCGAGGCGGGCGGTGGTAGGAGGCTCTCGTACCGGCGTGGCGGCAGGCTCGATGCCCTGTTGTCACTCCGGAGCCTCGGTAGAACCGAGAGGTGATCCAACTGCAACACCTACCGCTATAATTGGGCTTTAGTCGTTGAGCAAAGACTCTTAACGGGGCTTGCTCGTCGGCGCGACGAGCACGTCGGAAGCGCCTAAGACTAAGTAACTATCTCAAAACCTTTTCGGTCGAGTATCATCG
>JADDPV010000202.1 GCA_016781705.1 Rubrobacter sp. | reverse complement strand
TCAGCTTCTTCTCCCGCGCCGCGCTTACCAAACTCGCCAACCGCTCGGCCTCCGCCCCGGCGACCCTCCGCCCAAAGTCCGTGATGCGATAGTAGCGGCGGCGCTGGTCGTCTATCTCCGGGTCGGGGCGCTCAACGGACTCTTCTATCAAACCTTCGGCGAGCATGCGCTTTATCGCGCCGTACAACGTCCCCGGCCCGAGCCGCACCTCGCCGCCGGTTCGACTCTCAACCTCGCGCATGACCCCGTACCCGTGCCGCTCCTCATCCGCCAGCGCCAGCAGAATGTGCAATACCGCCGGCGTCAACGGTAACAACGAACGCGGATCACGCACCCCATCCCCCACGAAAGCCTCCTTTACGCTCGTCCCTTGATATATCGCTATACGATATATTAGTCCGAGGCGGGTCACGCGTCAAGGCGCGGGTGCAAGGTTTTGGGTCGTTGGCGGTCGAGGTCGAGGCTATGGTGTCTTACCAGACGACTTCCATAGGGTACTGGTTGATCTGCGAGTCGGCGTTAATCAGGGTGAGCCTCTCGCTAACGGCCTGGGAGACGAGGAGCCGGTCGAAGGGGTCGCGGTGATATGGGCGGGAAGCTAAGCTCGCGGACGTGGAGTGCGTGTCTCGGGTAGATGGGGAGGACTCGGATGGCGTTGGAGGAGAGTTGTTCATTGAGGAACCGCTCCAGGTCTTCGGGTGCTTCGATCTTGCCCAGCCCGGCCTTTACGGCGATCTCCCACCCGCTGGCGCGCTGAAGAACAGCTCGTTGCCGCCGTCGGCGAAAGC
Source organism: Rubrobacter sp. (assembly GCA_016781705.1). Classification (GTDB taxonomy): domain Bacteria; phylum Actinomycetota; class Rubrobacteria; order Rubrobacterales; family Rubrobacteraceae; genus Rubrobacter_F. The sequence goes on along the minus strand of JADDPV010000202.1, from coordinate 7,681 downwards.
CCCCGGCACGGGACGACAACCGCTCGTCGTCCGTAATCCACCACAAGAAAGCGTGCGTGTCGAGGAGCGCTCTCACGCTCGAAGGCGTCGAGGACCTCTCCCGGCAGCGGGTCTTCAAAATTGGGGGCCAGGGGAGCCTTACCCCGCGCGCCACGTGGAACGCGCCCCGCCCAGGCCCGCCACCCACCACGCCGCCGGTCTGCCGGACTTGGCGACGATCTCTTCTCCTCGTGAAACCCGATCCAGCAACCTCGACAGGTGCGTCTTGGCCTCGCGTATGTTCCCAGACTCGCTCACCCTCGCCTCCTCATATGGACCTCCGAGGCTCTCGCAGGAGGAGTAGGCCAAGCTAAGGCGTATCGTTAAGCTTGAGAAGCGGGCTCGAGGGTCTCCTTACCGACGTAGGGGATGAGGGCTTCGGGGAGGCGGATCGAGCCGTCCTCCTGTTGGTAGTTCTCCAGGATGGAGATCATGGCGCGGCTGACGGCGATGGCGGTGCCGTTGAGGGTGTGGAGGAGTTGGGGCCGGCCGCCGTCTTTACGGTAGCGGATGGCGAGGCGACGCGCCTGGTAATCGGTGCAGTTGGAGGTGCTGGTCACCTCGCCGTAGGCGTCTCGGCCGGGCATCCAGGCTTCGAGGTCGTACTTGCGGTAGGCCGCGCCGCCGAGGTCGCCGGTGCAGATGTCCACGACGCGGTACGGGAGGCCGAGGCCCCGGAAGATGTCTTCCTCGATGCCGACCATCTCTTCGTGCACGTCCTCCGATTGGTCCGGCGTGGTGAAGGCGAACATCTCGACCTTCGTGAACTGGTGGACGCGGTAGAGGCCGCGGCTCGCGCGGCCGTGGGCGCCGGCCTCGGTGCGGAAGCAGTGCGAGAGGCCGGCGAGGCGGATGGGGAGTTCGTTTTCGGTCAGGATCTCGTCGGCCAGCGAGCCGGCGAGCGTGATCTCGGCGGTCGCGACCAGCGAGAGGTCGGAGTTCTCGACCGAGTAGATCTGGGCCTCCGGCCCACGCGGGATGAACCCCGTCCCCACGAGCGCCTCGTCGCGCGCCAGATCCGGCGTGATCGTCGGCTCGTAACCGCGTCGCATGAGCATGTCCATCGCGTACCGGACCAGCCCGAGCTCCAGCAACACCGCGTCGCCGCGCAGGAAGTAGAACTTACTCCCCGCCACCTTCGCCCCCGCGTCGAAGTCTATGATGCCCAACGCTTCGCCCAACTCGACGTGGTCCTTCGGCTCGAAGGAGAAGTTCGGCGGCTCACCGGAGCGCCGGAGCTCGACGTTCTCCGAGTCGTCCTTGCCGATGGGCGAGTCCGGGTGGGTCATGTTGGGGATCTCCAGCATCTCCCCCCGCAACCGCCCCTCGATCTCGTGGAGCTCCCCCTCCTTCAGGGGGATGCGCTCCTTCATCGCCCGCGACTCCCCTATGAGCCTCTCCCGCGCCTCCGGGTCGCGCTCCTTGCCCACGCTCTTGGCGAGTCGGTTCTGTTGCTGCTTGAGCTCGTTCAGCTCCTGCATGAGCGCGGAACGCCGGTCGGCGAGCTCCACGACGAGCCCGATGTCCGCCCGGACGCCCCGGTTCTCGCAGTTTTCGGTGACGGCGTCCGCGTTCTCGCGGACGAACTTGAGATCCAGCACAGTATGCCTCCCTCCGGTCGGCAGCTTGTCAGCACTTCAGCCTGTCAGCATTTCAGCTTTTTCTTTTGCTGACCAGCTGGTTAGCTTACATCAGCCATCTCCCGGAGCGCCCGGTTTTCTTCCCTGATCCGCACCCCGAGCACCGCCGCGTTGAGCGCCGTGAAGACGAGCGCCGTCACCCACGCGCCGAAGATCAGGGGAAACGCCAGGATCTCCACGACGACCACGACATAGTTCGGGTGGCTCAGAAAACGGTATGGCCCCCGGCGCACCGGCTTCGCGCCCGGGACGACGAGTATCTTCGTGTTCCAGCTCTCACCTAAGGAGAAGATCGCCCAATAACGTAACGGCTGAACGAGGAGAAACAGCGCGAGAGGCACCGGCCAGTAAGCGGGCAATCCCGGACCACGCAACAGACCCTCCACGAGCGTCGAGAGGAGCCACAGGGAGTGCAACCCGACGACCAACGGGTAATGCTTCCGACCCCGCTCCACGGCGCCCCTCGCCCGCGCCCTCTTCTCGTTGCGGCGGGCGAGCGCGAGCTCCAGCAGCCGCTGGAGCGCGACCAGACCGACCGCCAGCACGAGCAGGGCGGCGCTCAACGCGACCTCCTCCTCCGCGCAACGTTACGGGAGAAGTCCAGGCCCGTCGTACGAAGCCCCGTGTCCCTCAAAACCTCAAGAACACGTGCTCGGCCGAGAAGCCCGGCCCCAGAGCGCTCACGACCCCGATCTCGCCGGGCGAGAGCCCGCCGCTCTCCAGGAGGCGCTCCAGGACGAAGAGGACCGTCACGCTGGACATGTTGCCGTGCTCGCGCAGCACCTCCCTCGACAGGTGGAGGCCACCGGGTTCGAGGCCCAACACCTCCTCGAAGGCGTCGAGGACCTTTGCGCCGCCCGGGTGGGTGACGAAATGATCGAGGTCTTCGGGAGTCAGGCCGACAGAGGAGCACGCGACGCGCAGGTCCTCCGGCACGCGCTTCCTGACCAGGTCCGGGATGCTCCTGGAGAGCATCACCTTGAAGCCGGCCTCCACGATCTCCCACCCCATCACGTCCTCGGTACCGGGCCACGTGGTGCTGTGGCCGCCCAGGATCTCCGGACCCGCAGTCTCGTCTCCTGGAGCGTGCCCCAGGACGGCCGCGGCGGCGCCGTCGGCGAACAATGCGCCGGAGATCAAGCTAGCCTTCGAGCGATCGCCCCACTGGAAGGTCAGGCCGCACAGCTCGACCGCGACGAGGAGCACCGCCTTCTCGGGGTAGAGCCTCGTATGGTCGGCGGCCAGCGCGAGCCCACCCGCCCCCGCGGCGCACCCCAGGCCCCACACCGGGACGCGGCGCGTGTGCTCGGACAGGCCGAGCCGGGGCATTAGCTTCGAGTCTATGGAGGGGGTCGAGAGCCCGGTGGTGGAGACGAAGAAGATAGCGCCGACCTCCTCCGCCGCGACGCCGGCCCGGTCCATCGCCCTCCTCGCCGCCTTCTCGGATAAGTCCAAAGCGTTCTCGACGTACAGGTCGTTCTTTTCGGCGAACCCGTGGTCCTCGTAGAACCACTCTGGCGGCACGCAGAAGTTGCGGCCCTCTATCTGGACGTGGTCGAAGACCGGCAGCAGCCGCTCCACGTCCCTGTACGCCTCCGAGAACATCGCCCGAGCAAAGTCCTTGGCCGTCTCCTGCGCGACGCGGTGGCGAGGCACGGCCGTCGCGACCGAAAGCACGCGCGGGTTCGCCCACGAGCCCGCCGGGCTCACCGGCCTTCTCCCTCGGCTCCGACTCTAGCCCCGACTTCGGCCCCGGCGTCATCTGCCTCTGGCACGGCGCAACTGTTGCGGAACACGTACTGGGAGAGACGCTTGCGCTGCCGACTTGACCAGTCGATGGTCGGGCGGCGCGCGTCTTGGGGGACGTAGCCCCGGCGGTAGACGGCCATCAGCTCCAGGTCGTCGAGGATCCCGAGGATGGCCTGCACCTTCCTACAGCTCTCCGGAACCTCCATCGGGAAGGAGATGAACTGGATACCCATCCCCAGAGCCGCCGTCGCCGGCCAGACGTTCTCCACCGCCGCGCCCATGCCGAAGACCGAGTAGAAGCCCGAAAGTTCTCCGGGGCGGTACTCCGTCCTGTCGAGAAGCACCGCGAGCAGGAGCGGCGAGCCGGCGACGAGCTTGCGGTTGTCATCGCCTAGGGTCTTCGGGACACCGAAGCGGTTCATCAGCGACTGGGCGGTGCCGGAGAAGACCTGGCGCGTGAAGGGCCTCAGGATGCGGGGGAGCTGATCGAAGTAGATGCCGTCGCGCCTCTCCTCCATCTCCTTCTCGGAGAAGCGGAAGTAGGGGCGGTAGCGCTTGAAGAAGGTCCCCTCCTCGAAGACGCGCGTCATGCTTTCGCCGCTGACGCGCGCGATCTCTTCTATCTTCTCGCGGTCGTCCACGAGTACGAAGCGCCAGGGCTGGTTGTTGAAGTGTGAAGGCGCCATCCCCGCCACCTCGACGAGCGCCCGCCGGTGCTCGGGGCTGACCGGGTCCGGCAAGAACGGCCCGTTCGTAGTTCGCCACCGCCTTATGGCCTCGAAGAGCTCCACGTCTCCTCCTTAAACACCGGAACGGGTCGGCAGGTCGTCGGGGTGGAGGTACGGGCGCGGATCATGCCCCTTTTATAGCACAGCGGCCCTTCAGGGCCGCCCCTTCCCGGGCTCCCGCAACCGCTCCGGCAGGAGACCGTAGGAGATCAGACGCACCGGCACGTCCCGCAAGAGCGGCGTCTTGAGCGCGAGCTTCAGGGAGCGCGGCAGCTCGAAGGGCTCGTCGGACTCCGGATCCAAAGCTCCCGCCACCACCCAGCGCTGGGCGAGGCCCTGGGCGACCTGCACCGCGCGCGCGTCGAACCCGCGCCGGCGCTGCACTGCGCGCAGGTGGCGCGTCTTCAGTCGGCCTTCGAGCAGGGGCCCGGCGAGCGTGTTCGCGGCGGCCACGGCGTCTTGTATGGCGAGGTTGATGCCAACCCCGCCGACGGGCGAGACGACGTGCGCCGCGTCCCCGATGAGCAGGAGCCCGGGCGCGTGCCACCGCCGCAGTCGGTCGGACTCGACGCTCAAGAGCGAGCACCGCCGCCAGTCGTCGAGCAGCCCGACCCGATCCTCCAGCTCGGGCGCGAGCGCGGCCACGGAGCGGCGGAGCGCCGGGAGGCCCCGCTCCTTGAGGTGGGCGTAGTGGCCCTTGGGGATCACATACCCCACCTGCCAGCGGTCGAGGTGGTCCATCAGCACCAGCAGGGCCCCGCGCCCATAGCGGAAGACGGCCCCCGCGCCCTCGGGGTCCCTCGCCTCCCGCGGCAGCTCGAACCAGAGCACGTCCATCGGCGGCTCACCGCCCGACACTCCCCCCTCCCTGTCGAGCCCGGCCAGCCTGCGCAGCTTCGAGAACCGCCCATCCGCGCCGACGACGAGGTCCGCCCGAACCTCGCACGCCTCGCCCGCAGCCGTGCGGTAGCGCGCGCCGCGCACCCGGCCACCCTCCCGCACCAACTCCCGCACCCGCGCCCCCATCACGAGCCGGAACCTGGGGTAGCGGCGCGCCTCGGCGGCGACGAGCTCCAGGAAGCGAGCCTGGGGGAGCATCAGGATGTAGGGATGGCGAGTCCTCTTGAGGCGCGAGAAGTCCGCGAAAACCCGGCGCTCCCGGCCGGCCTGGACGACGAAGCGGTGCACCTTCGCGTGGGGAAGGTCGAGGAGCCCCTCGAGTAGTCCGACGCTCTCCAGGGCGTCCAGCGCCGCGGGGTTCAGCGTGTTGCCCCGGAAATCGCGCTCGAAGTCGTTGCGCGCCTCCAGCACCGTCACCCGCACCCCGCGCCGCGCCAGGAGAAGAGCCAGCATCAAGCCTCCAGGTCCCGCGCCCACCACACAGCACCCGGTCTCCTCCACACCGAAGATCGGGCCTTCCCCTCTTCTGTGAGCCTCGACAGCGCTGGTCAACAGCAGTATCGCCTTTCTTCTGGGGGACACCCCGAAAGTTTGCGTACCGCACGCTGAACGTACTCGAGACGATCAAGCGTTGAGGTTAAACAGCTTACAATGGCGGACGATTTATACCGAAAGGCACCGTTCCCACACACGTCGTTCCCACACACGTTCCAGGCCAGACGCACCTGTGGCACGATGGGAAGGCGGCGCAAGCGAGGAGTTGCAGCGTGGACGCGGCGTGAGACCACGAAGGCGACGAACGATGGCGGAAGCGCCGCCAGCGCGGCACCACCTGCGAAGAGCCGAAATTCACCGCGGCGGTTGGGCACTCGGCTACCGTCCGGCCATACTGCTCTAGCTGGGTAGCCTGGAGGAGACGCCAACGCGCTCGTGATGGCGTGACCACGATGCGAACGGTTCCGTGCCGGCCCTTTACAACGTCTGGGCGAGGTCAGCCACGTAGAACGTTAGCGAGGCGCACGCCAGCGTAGCATGCCCCAGGTGCCGGCCCACACGCAGGGCAGGACGCAGAACAGTGCGAGGACGGGCAGGAGCGTCCACCTGTAGGGCGCACCCACGGCGAAGCCGGCGATCACCGCGACCATCGCCGAGACGAACACCGCGAAAAACAGGGCGTGATGTAGCCAGCGAGAAAGGGTTTGGTGCCGACGACGCGGAACTGTACGAGCAGGCCCAGGGCGAAGTTCAGGAGGAACAAGACCGTCGCCGCATAGCAAAACGAAAGCCACGCGCTCCTCCCACAAGGGTGGGACTACCGCCGACCGTACCCCCCGGTGCCGGGCGGCAGGCCCGTCGAACTACTGTCCTCGCTCTTTACAACCTGGAGTTTACAGCGAGGACCTCAAGAATACAGTCCGCGCGAGGCGCAGCATCGCGGAAGGGTAGGAGCCCGTCGCGGCGCCCAGGGCGTTGACGGCGACCTTGACCGCCCGGTCGTGGCGTCTCTGCGCGCCCAGGATCTCCTCGAGCAGCCACGCAAGCGGCAGCCCGCGTGCACCCCGCACACGTAGAGTCGGCCTTCGACGAAGGCGTCGGCGAAGAGCAAGATGGGCGCCACGCCGGCGCCCAATATCCCGCGCAGCTTGTAGCACTCAGCCAAGTCTGGTTGATGAATCCCGTCTCGGGAGGACGACCGTTCACGAGGAGCCCGCCCGCGTTCGCCGTGACTCTTCCCTTATAGCTCTTGGTCTCGATACAGAAAAAGCCCCTCTCGCCGAGCACGATGTGGTCCGCGTTGCCCAGCCCCGGGAGTGGGATGTCGTGGAACGCGTAGAAGCCGTGCTCCCGCAGCTTCTCGACCTCCGGCCCCGACCCTCTCCCCTGCCCTTGCCGCCCGCCAGCCACGTCTTCTCGGCGCTCTATACCTTGCTTCTCTGGCGAAGCGCTCGACGCCCTTCAACCCAAGGACCGAAGCCCCGACCTCCGCCACGGTCCACAGCGCCGTCCGCTTGCGCCCCTCCACCAAAGCATGCTGCCCCCGGCGGTGCGCTTCTCGAGCCCGCGATCCAAAGTCCTTCTCACGGCGGCCTGGTGGGCCGGGTTCGATGACATCTCGGTCGCCGTCGGGGGCTCGCGGTGGGGCTCCTCCGGCGTTTTCGTTTCGTGAGCGGCGCGCGCCCAGCCCAGCACGTCCTCGAAGTCGCTCGCGGACATCTCGACGAAACCGCCGGGCAGGGAGTGGCGGGGGGAGCCGAGTACGGGGTGCTCACCCTTCTCCGAGAACCTGTACCGCACGGGCTTCGCGAACGGCCGCACCTGCCCGACCGAGATGGACCACGAAGGTGGCTTCTTCGAGGACCAGTCGGGCGTGCCGTAGGGGGCGTGGGCGGTAGAGGAGATCGCAGCCTCCGCCACGAACCCTTCTCCGACAGGGTAGAGGAGCGCCCCGTCGCCCGGTTGCACCCGCCGTACCGGCGTCCGGCTCGCGCAGACGCAGAACACGCTCGCGTTCCGCGTGACCTCGTAGTTCTCCCACGCCCCTTCTCCAACGAACGCGAGCGTCCAGTGGCTCACCTGTGCTCCCTCCCAAAGTCATACTCCTATACGTTATCGGCCGGGACCCCG
>JADDPV010000250.1 GCA_016781705.1 Rubrobacter sp. | reverse complement strand
TCAAGCCGTAGGCTTGGTAACCAGCTTGCCGCGGGTCTTGCGGCTACCCAGGAGGGCCAGGGCGTCCGGCAGCAGCTCCTCGAAGGGGACTGCCTCGTGGATGAGCGGGTCCACCTCGCCCTTCTCGAAGAGCCCAACGAGTGCGTCGTGGGTCTGGGCGACGAGCTTGGGCATGACCTTGTTGTAAAGTCCCCAGTGTAGGCCGACGATGGAGTAGTTCTTGACGAGGGCGTGGTTCGCGGGGGCTTTGGGGAGGTCGCCGGAGGTGAAGCCCACGACGATGAGGCGCCCCTCGCAGGCAACGCACCGGCGCGAGCGGTCGAGAAGACCTCGCCGCCCACGGGGTCGAAGACCACGTCCGCCCCCCCGCCCGTCTCTCCCTTGACGATCTCGACGAAGTCCTCCTCGTGGTAGTCCACGGCGACGTCTGCCCCAGAGACCTGCAGACCTCGACCTTCTCCGGCCCCCGACGGGGGCGAATACCCTGGCGCCAGCGGCCTTCGCAACCTATATCGCCGCCGAGCCCACGCCCCGCGCCCGCGTGCACCAGGACAGACGGTGTCGCCTTCCTTCAAACCCGCCCGGCGGTGCAGCCCGACGTGGGCGGTCTGGTAGACGATGTGCAGCGCCGCCGCCTTCTCGAAGGGCATCGCCTCCGGCATGGGAAGATCCCACCTGACGCGGGCGCCGCCCTCTCGGCGAAGCCGCCTTTGGGGAGCGGAGGCGTGGCGAGCACCCTCGCTCTCGGCGCGAAGTCCTCGACCCCCTCGCCGACCTCCAGCACGGTCCCGGCTACCTCCGCGCCCGGGGTGAAGGGCAGCTCCGGGTGTTCCTGGTAGTTGCCCTGGCAGAGCAGGATGTCGAAAAAGTTCAGCGCCGCCGCCTCTACCCGGGCGACGACCTTGCCCGGCCCGGCTTCCGGCTCCTCGACCTCTTCCAGCTTCAAAACATCCTTTGGGTCTTCCAGCTCGTGTACCCGCCAGGCGCGCATAGAAGGTTCTCCTCCACTCCGCCTCCGACGAGGCCGGAGCTTAACCCCTGGCGCGATCTCCGGCCGGCTGCTAAGCTTCGGGCGTCGAGGTTGCCACTACGCGAGGGAGGATCTCTAATGCTGCGGGTGAGGGACGCGATGACGCGCGAGGTCGTGACGGTCGGGCCGGAGGCCGGCGTGGGGGAGGCCTGGGGCCTGTGTCGGGAGAACAACATCCGGCACATCCCCGTGGTTGAGAGTGGACGCCTCGTCGGCATCGTCTCCGACCGGGACCTTAGGGACGTGAGCCCGCCCAGGGACACGCAGGACCAGGAGAACACTCTGGGGTACGTGCGGGTGCGCGACATCATGAGCCAGAACGTCGTGACGGCGAATCCGCTGGACACCATCGAGCACGCGGCGCGCGTCATCTACGAGAACCGCTTCAACTGCCTGCCCGTGTGCGACGAGGGCGAGGTGGCCGGCATCATAACCTCCTCGGACCTGGTGAGGATCCTCGTCGAGCTCGTGGGCGCCCACGGTCGGGGGAGCTGGATCGAGGTGGAGGTCCCCAACGAACCGGGCCAGCTCGCCGAGGTGACGAACCTCGTCAAGGACAGACACGTAAACATCGCCAGCGTCTTCCTCGCCCCCGCGAGCCGCGAAGCCTACCGCGCCATCGTGTTGCGCCTGGAGACCACCGACCCTTCCGGGATCGCCAGGAGCCTCGAAGAGGCCGGCTACACCGTGACCGCCACGGAGTCCTCCGGTCCCGCCGACCGCAAACTCGAACGTAGGTAGGGGCGCCTCAGAAGGCTACCACCCCCGACGCCTCTGGCTTGAGCCGGCCGGTCTCGTCTAGGTAGTCGCGCCAGGACCTCTTGGGGGAGTAGCCGAGCATCCTCTGGGCCTTCGCGGTGGAGGTGCCCGAGGCGTCCTCGCGCGGGAGGGGCTTGCGCAGCTCGATCTCGTCGCCGTAGTGCTCTTTGAGGATCTCCGCGAACGACCTCCCGCCGACGTCGTCCGGGCTCGCTATGTAGAAGACCTCGTGGCCGGGCAGGTCGGACGCGGCGGCGAGCACCAGCGCGTCCGCCAGGTCATAGACGTCTATGCAGCTCCAGAGGTTCGGGCTCAGCACCGAGGCGTCGCGCACCTGCGGCCCCAGGTTGCGCTCGTAGTTTCCCTCGTGCTGCTAGGGGAAGGCCGGATCGAGACGCACCGGATATCGCTGCGCCGCACCGCCGCGTCCATGAGCAACTCGCTAAAGTACTTGGCTGTCGCGTACAGGTCCTGCGGTTTTATGGGGTGATCCTCGTCCACGGCGCGTAGTCCAGCAAGAACTCCCTCTCCGGGAAGAAGAACCCCGGCACCGTCTCGCTGGAGACGTTCGCGAAGCGTGAAATACCGAAGCGTACCGCCGCCTCCAGGGTGTTGAAGACGCCCATGAGGTTGTTTTGGAAGACGACGCGCGGCGGATTGTGCGTCGGCTCCGTCAGGGCGGCGGCGTGCACGACCGCGTCCATCGCGCGCACCACCGCGAACATCTCGCCCGCGCCGGAGACGTCGGCCTGGATATATTCGAGATCGTCGTCCTCGGGACGCTCGAACACGGGCGGGACGGTGTCTGGCGCCCGCACCTCGTGCCCCGCCGCCATCAGCGCCGCCACCGTCGCCCGGCCGACCTTGCCCGCAGAACCCGTAACAAGTACCCGCACGACTTCCTCCTAGCGTGGACGGCCAGCGTTCGATGGTATACCAACCCGCTTCCGTTTTGAGGGCTCATGCCTGTCTCGTGCACGCCCTTGCGTGCCCAAGAAACATCGGGTACGTTCAGTTTGAGGGCTGAGAGAGCACGGAGGCAAACGATGACGGAGACGATGCTCGCCAAAGGCGCCGGAGGGAAAAGGCGCCAGCGCAAACAGGGCCGGCAAAAAGAAGCGTCCGAGTTGCTAATCTTCGGCCTCATCCACGATGCGCGCGCGGAGGCGCAGAACCTCAAGGAGTCGCTCGATGAGATCCGGAAAAGCGTCGAGCTCAGGGACCAGGACGCGCGGGAAAATGAGACGAGGGGCGCCGTCGCCAGGGGGTTCAAGACGTTCGACGCCGTCCACGAGCGGATCGAGGGTCTCATGCAAGACATTGCCGAGGCGCAGCTCCGGAACCCGGAGTTTTACGACCGGTGCGGCGACGAGGTCACCCACATAAGGAACTACTGGCGAAGGGCTCGCGACGAGTGGCCCACAGACGATGGGAGCATCGAGGAGGTCCGGTTGCGGACCGAAGCGGCGGAACGCTGGCTGGACGAGATCATCCTGCACAGCGGTCTCGTGACGCTCCCGAGTCGGGTGAACCGCGAGCTCCAGCAGTTGAGGATCGGGCAGACCCTCGACGTGGGGCACGCCTTCGACGACGAGTTGCCCAACAAAGAGCATCAACGCAAGCTGCTGTTCCACATGTACGCGCACCCCCTGTTGATCGAGGGCGTCGTGGACGCGGAACGCGGGGTGATCTACCGCTCGCATCCGAACCCCTGGCGCCGCGTCTTCACCCTCCTCGGCCCTCTGGTCCTCGTTCTCGCGGGGCTGATTTTCGTGTTGCCTTACGCGTTTACGAACGCCACGGGATGGCTGGGGAGCATGGCAAACTTCCTGGTCGATCTCTACTCGTCGGTCGGCTTGCCGGAAGCGAAGGCTGAAGCGATGGGAAATACCGAGACGTTCCGGAATCTGCTGGGCGTGTTCGTGTTGTTGTTCGCGGGCGGGGTGGCCCATCTCGTCGTGGGCATAATCAAGAGTGCTCGTGGCGGAGAGGGCTCTTCTATGCTGATCCTCGACGACTTCTGGACCTGGGCGCAGATAAGGAAGGGAGCCTTATACCAGAAGATCCTCTTCCTGTACGTTGGGTTCTTCGGTCTGGTCATCATGCCGGATGTGCAGAGCGGCTGGCAACTGGCGTTCTTCGTGGGCTACAGTATAGATAGCTTCGTAGACATCTTCCTGCAACGCTTCAACCAGACCATCTCGACCAGCGTCGATAACCCGAGCAAGGCCCTGACCAAAGCGTCTTAGCCGGGGGGCGAGCCGGGACGCGTTTCGCGTGCTTGGGGCGCGGGTAAGAGAGGCGCATGCGAGTGGTCGTCGTCGGTGCTACAGGGAACGTTGGGACGAGCGTGCTGCGCTCCCTGGAGATGGAACCCCAGGTCGAGTCGATCCTGGGTATCGCCCGCCGCCTACCCGGCCTTCGGTCGCCCAAAACAGAGTGGGCTGCGGCGGACGTGACGAGGGACGAGCTGGCGCCCCACTTCCGGGGGGCGGACGCCGTCATCCTGCTCGCCTGGCTTATACAGCCGTCCCGCGACCTGAACAAGCTGTGGATGGTCAACGTCGAGGGGAGCATGCGGGCGGCATGGGCGGTGAAAGAGGCCGGTGTGCCCGCGCTCCTGTACGCCTCCTCGGTCGGCACGTACTCGCCGGGGCCCAAGGATCGAGCGGTGGACGAGAGTTGGCCGGTGGACGGTATACCGACCTCTTACTACTCCCGGCAGAAAGCGGAGGTCGAGCGGAGGCTGAACTACTTCGAGCGGCAGGCCCCGGACGTCCGGGTCGTCAGGATGCGCCAGGGGCTGACCTTCAAGAAGGAGGCGGCGCAGGGCATACGACGGCTCTTCGGCGGGTCGTTCTTCCCGAGCGTCCTCGCGCGGCGGGGGTTCATCAACTTCATCCCGGAGATCGAGGGGCTGCGGTCTCAGGTGGTCCACTCCTACGATCTCGGGGAGGCCTACCGGCTCGCCCTTCTACGAGAGGCGCGGGGGGCGTTCAACATCGCCGCCGACCCCGTGTTGGACGCGCGTGAGATCGGCAGGATCCTCGATGCCCGTCCGGTGCCGGTCCCCGTGACGCTCGCCCGGGCGAGCGTCAGGCTATCGTGGCAGCTAAGGCTCCAGCCCGTGCCGGAAGGGTGGCTCGACCTCGCGCTCAACGTCCCGATCATGGACACCACCCGCGCCCGGGAGGAGCTCGGCTGGACGCCGTCTCGCAGCGCGGGAGACGCGTTGCTGGACTTGCTCGGTGGCCTCCGGGTCGGAGCCGGGCTCGACACTCCGCCGCTCTCGCGGGGGACCAGTGGGCCGCTCCGGATCCGCGAATTACTCACCGGCGTAGGGAGGAGAGAGCCGTGAAGGCCGTAGTCTGGCATGGCAAGGAAGACGTTCGCGTCGACAACGTGCCCGATCCGATCATCCAGGAGGCTACGGATGCGATCGTCCGGATCACCTCGACCGCCATTTGCGGCTCGGACCTCCACCTCTACAGCAAGCTCTACCCGATCATGCGCGAAGGCGACATCATCGGGCACGAGCCGATGGGCATCGTCGAGGAGGTGGGCAGGGACGTTACGCACATCTCTCCCGGCGACCGGGTCGTCGTCCCATTCAACATCTCGTGCGGGCACTGCTTCTTCTGCGAGCAGCAGCTCTACTCCCAGTGCGAGACGACGCGCGATAGGGGTAAGCTAGCCGAGGCCGCGAGCCTCCTGGGACGGGGCAAAGGGGCGAGCCTGTTCGGCTACACGCACGTCTACGGCGCGGTCCCCGGCGGGCAGGCCGAGTACCTGCGCGTGCCCCAGGCCCACTTCGGGCCGATAAAGGTCCCGGAAGGACCTCCCGACGAACGCTTCCTCTACCTCTCCGACGTGCTCCCGACCTCCTGGCAGGCCGTAGCTTACGCGGACGTGCCGCGGGGCGGGACCCTGGGTATCTGGGGCCTCGGGTCGATCGGGCAGATGTGCGCCCGGATCGCATACCACCTCGGGGCAGGGCGCGTCATAGGGGTGGACAACGTGCCCGAGCGTCTCTCGCTCGCCGCGAAATACGGGGTCGAGACGGTCGACTTCTCGGCGGTCGACGACGTGAAAGACCTCATGCTCGAGCTGACCGGGGGCCGGGGAGTTGATTCGGCGATCGACGCGGTCGGCATGGAGGCGTCCGGGTCTTTTGTCGATACGGTCCTGCAGACGACCAAGCTCCAGCTAGACAGAGCGTATGCCCTGCGCCAGTGCATCGCTTGCATCCGGCGCGGCGGGACCTTGTCCATTAGCGGCGTCTACGCCGGGCCGGTGCAGATGTTCCCCCTGGGGGACCTCTTCGACATGCAGATACAGGTCCGGATGGGACAGGCAAACGTGAGGAGCTATGTGGACGATATCATGCCCCTCCTGAGCGAAGACGACCCGTTGGGCACCCAGGATCTAAAGTCGCACACGATGCCGCTGGAGGACGCGCCGCTCGGATACGAGATCTTCCAGAAAAAGCAGGACGGCGCCATCAAGTGCGTCCTCAAGCCGTAAGGTACGGCACCGCCCCGCTCCCCGTCAGCTGTTGATCTCCTCGGACATCTTGCGCCAGAAGCCGTCCTTCTCCTCCGGCACGAACGGAACGTAGAGCGCCACGCAGTCTACGAGGCCCTCGTAGCGCTCTTTGAGGGCCGGCCCGACCTCGTCGGGGGCGGCCTCGACGGCGAAGACGTGCAGCATCTCCTCGGTTATGAGGTTCGGCATCTCGTCCCACTTCTTCTCGCGGGCGAGTCCTCCGAGCTGTTCGCCGAGATCGTCCCACCCGTGCGCCTCCAGGACGACGCGGTAGCTGGGCGCGGAGGCGTAGAAGGGGTCTGGGTGCGCATCTTCTCGCGCTGCTCCTCGATGGCCTCCCCGTTCTCCCCAGAGATGACGAAGGCGCTCGTCGCCAGCTCCACGTCGGAGGCATCGCGCCCCTCGGCCCCCGCGCCTTCCCGTATGGTCGGCTTGACGACCTGCCTGACGTACTCCGGCGAGTGCAAGGGGTGGAAGTGGAAGCCGTCGCACAGCTCGCCGGCGAGCCTCGCCAGCCGCGTGTTGACCCCGGCTATGTAGACCGGCACGTCGGGGTGCTGTATGGGGCCGGGGTTGAAGAACGGGACCATGAGGGTGTGCTGGTAGAACTCGCCCTCGTACTTCAGCGGCCCTTCGGTGCGGAAGGCCTCCCAGATGGCGCGGGGCGAGGACGTAGTCCTTGAGGCGCGCGGCGGGCCTGTCGAAGGGCATGGAGAAGCGGTGGGTGACGTGGGCCTTGAGCTGGGCCCCGAGGCCGAGGACGAAGCGTCCGGTGGAGAAGTCCTGGAGGTCTCAGGCGAGTTGCGCCGTGACCATCGGGGAGCGGGAGAAGGCGATGGCGACGGAGGTGCCGAGGTCGAGCCTCTCCGTGCCGCCCGCGGCGACGGCGAGCGGGAGGAAGGAGTCGTGCTTGGTCTCGCTGGTCCACAGGCCGGCGAATCCCAGGTCCTCGGCCGCTCGGGCGACCTCGTCCATACCGGGGAGGTGCTTGCCTTCGACGGCGAGGCCCGCGTCTAGCTTCACGCGCGTTCTCCTTACGGTATGAGGATGAGCTTGCCGGTGGTCTTGCGGCCTTCGAGGTCGCGGTGCGCCTGGTCCACCTCGGAGAGCTTGTACGTGCCCCCGATACGCACCGAGAGGTTGTTCTGGCCGATCCAGGTGAACAGGCTCTGCGCCCGCCACAGGAGCTCCTCGCGGTTCGCGGTGTAGTCGGCGAGCTTGGGCCGGGTGAAGAAGAGGGAGCCCTTCTGGTTGAAGACCTGGGGGTCTTGCGGGGGCACGGGACCGCTGGACGCGCCGTAGAGCACCATGTGGCCGCGCAACCGCAAGACGTCCAGACCCTTGTCGAAGGTGGTCTTGCCGACGGAGTCGTAGACGCAGTGGACGCCCTCGCCGCTCGTGAGGCGTTTCGTCTCCTCGGCGAAGTCCTGCTCGGTGTACAGGATGACCTCGTCTGCTCCGGCGCCCCTCGCGAGCTCGGCCTTCTCCTCGCTGCCGGCGGTCCCGATCACGTACGCCCCGCGCATCTTCGCGAGCTGGCACATGAGGAGCCCGACGCCGCCCGCGGCGGCGTGTACGAGGACGGTCTGACCTTCTTCTATGGGGAAGGCGCTGTGGGTGAGGTAGTGGGCGGTCATGCCCTGGAGCATCACGGCGGCGGCGACGCGGGCCTCGACGAGGGTGACGTTGAACGGGACGAGCCTCTCCGCGGGCGCGACGATCTGCTCGGCGTACGCGCCCATCACGCCGGCGAACGCGACGTGGTCGCCGACCGAGAGCTCCTCGACGCCCTCGCCGACCGCCTCGACCTCGCCCGCGCCTTCCTGGCCCAAAGTGAAGGGTGTCTCAAGGGGGTAGAGGCCCGTCCTCTGGTAGACGTCTATGAAGTTGACGCCGGAGGCGGCGAGCCGGACGCGCGCCTCGCCGGGACCGGGCTCGGGGACCTCGACATCCTCGTAGCTCAAGACCTCCGGGCCGCCGTTCTCGTTCACCCTGATCGCCTTCAAAACGCCCTCACCCCCTGACTGGTGTCGTGAAACTTGCCGCATTGTAGCGGGGAGGCGCGCGCCGGGCTCTCGCGGGCTCCGCCGATCTCTTTAGTAACGGATTGATACAGGATAGAATACGTGGCGTGGAG
>JADDPV010000021.1 GCA_016781705.1 Rubrobacter sp. | reverse complement strand
AGCAGCCGATGGGCTGCTCGGGATCGACCGTCTCTGGGGTGTCCACTCCTATGAGCCTCACCGGGGTGGTCCGCCCCTGAGTCTCGACCTCTATGGTGTCCCCGTCCGTCACATTCGTGACCGTGCCGTAGAGCTGATCGTCTCCGCCCATGCGGTAGATCAGGCCATCGAAGCCAACCCGCGAGACCGGGTAGAAGAGCAACGCGAACATGAGGGCGAGGGCGACGAATACCCTCTCGGAGTTGCTGCCCGACACGACGCGGTACTCGTCGCGGCCCGGGAGTACCGCTATGGCGCGGGAAGGCCAGAAGAGCTGCACGCCCCCGAGCGTCATCATGTCCGCGAGGAGGTGCGAGCCGTAGCCGACGAAGACGGCGCGATAGCGGGGGCGGGCCAGCCGACGAGCCACCACAGGGGCGGGGCAAGGAGAGCGGTGACGAGTACGAGGGCTACAAAGGAGTGCAGGAAGCTCCTGTGGCCGAAGAAGCGGTGGATCCCCTCCGAGACGCTCCCGAGCTGGTGGCCGATCCAGGACTTGGGGTAATCGGCGTCAGGCAGGAGCGAAGTCGCAGCGGCGACGAGGACGGAGGGGGTCTCGTAGGGGACGTCGAAGATCGCGGAGGTCGCGAACCAGCAGCACTCGGCGAAGATCAGATGGGTCGCTACCTTCAAGGGGCTAATCCTTTGGTCGCTGCATCTTGTGGAAGAAGGGCCGAAGGCCGTACATGAGGGCGAAGAAGATGCCGGCTAGGATATAGAGGCTTTGGTCGTCGAAACCGAGGGAGACGTAGCGAACGGCCATAGAGACGGCGGCCAGCATGAAGATGACCGGTGTCATGTCTATGTAGCGCTTCTCGTCTTCGAGCCTCAACTCCTCGACCTCCGCCCCGAGGCGTTCGAGGGCGGAGCGCCCCGTGCCGGCGAGGTGTCCCTCGATGATCACGAGCTTGCCCTTCACGGCGAGACCCAGGACGTGCTCGATCTCGCCGATGGAGGAGCGGTAGAGGGCGCGCTGCAAGCCCGCCTCGTCCACGTCCCGGCCACGGACCTCGCCGAGGACTTTGGGGTCGAGCAAGCCCTTGTGCCAAGCGGCCAGGGCCAGGTGGACCAGGGCGGCCTTCCTCGCGCCCGCCGGTATCCTGAAGGAGTCGGTCTCCTCCCTCCCGCTCCGGTGCCGCCGGCTCCGGTAACCGGGAGGAGCAGGGGCCCTGCCCCGGCCGCCGCCGCTACCCGTCGAGAAGTCGGGGAAACCACCGCTACCCGACGAGCGCCGCCGGCCCCTATCGCCGTTGTTCTTTGAGGTGTCGAAGTCCAACTGCTCTTCCTCCGGCCGTGCGTGTGGGCGCCACGCGTGTGACCAACCCCCTCTTATAAAGGGTTTCTCACACGTCTCTAGGCCCAGGTTCGACGCCGGCGATCACGCCTCTATCCGGTCGGTGCGCACACGCCTCCGGGCATCCTCCGAGAAGCCGAGATCCACGGGCTCGCCGTTCTCAAGGCGGTCGAGGGTATCGTTTAGTATGGCCTTCGCCATCTCGATGCGCTTCTTGCGGGTTGGGGGCCACCCCTCGTAAGAGTAGCGCAGGGAGACGAGCAGGCCGCCCTCTCGGGCGCGGGACACGGAGAGGGCGAGAAAGGAGGGCGTCACCCCTGCCCGATCCCCAGGTCCTCCAGCACCCGCTCCACCAGCGGCCGGAGCCTCGGCCCGTCCTCGTGGGGCGGCAGCCCGAGCGCGGTGGCGACCGCGTTGGCGACGAGCCCAGCGTCCCACCTGCCCTCGCGGTAGCCCTTGAGGTAGGTGTCCCGCATCCAGCCGGGCGGGTCCCGGAGGACGGCCCCGACGCGCTCCTCCTCCGTAGCCGCCCTCCCTACGCCCTGCTCTCGGACGCGGGCGCCCTCGCCGACCCGATCTCTGTTTCTCGCGTTGGTAACGTTGGCGAGAGGTTCGTCCTTTTCCCGGTCCGGTGCAGGGTTGCCGTTGTTACCGTAGTCACCGTTGTCACGTCCCGCTTCGGGGTCTACGGTGACAACAGCATTCTCGAGCGTCGTCTCCGCCAGGGCGAGCTTGAGGACCCGCCTGGACTTGCCCTCGCGGCCCCCGCTCTTGCGCCAGCCCTGGGCGACCCGGAGCGCGGGCGAGCGTTCGCCGATGCGTAGCGCGAGCTTAGAGAGCGCCTCGGGGCGGTCGGGGAGTCCCTCCGCCTCCCGCGCTTCGAGGATACGGTGCAGGTCGGTGGCGCTCCCCTCCCAGCTCCCGCCCGCTGTTTCGAGCAGACTGCTCAGCTCCGCAGCGAGCAGGTCCAGCGGGTCGGGGGCGGAAAGCTCGGCGTGGACGTGCCGGGTGTGATCCTTAAAGTAGGCGAGGAGTAGGGCCGCGGCCTCGACGTCCTCGCGCTCGACGCGCTCCTCTTGGGCACCACCTTCGGCGCACCGGCAGACGGCGAGGACGAGGGAGAGGTGGGCGAGGTAGCCGCGCAGCTTGCTCCACACGCCTTCGAGGCGTGCCGGGAAGCCGGGTTGGAGCATCTCCGCACCCAAGGCGTCCGAGGTCCCGGCGAAGAGCTTCCTGGCTTCGGGTGAAAGGTGAAGGGGCCTAGGGTTGGGGTCTTCGTGCTCGTCGGTGGCGAGACGGAGGCTGGAGAGCTTGCGGTAGAGATCAGCGTAGCGCTGCTCGGACTCGGGGCTGACCTCCCGCTCGGTGAAGCGGGCGTGGCGGGGCCTGGGATAGGCGAAGAGGAAGCGGTCCATGAGGCCATCCTCGACGGAGCCGCCGAGTTCGCCGAGCATGGCGGGCTGGATGCCGCCGAAGAGGGAGACGAACGGTTTGCCGACGATGATGGGCTCGCCCATGCGGCTCTTGCGGTCCATAACAACCTCGTCGCCGGACCAGAACGAGAGCCAGCGCTGGCGGTCGGAGCCCTTGCCGCCCTTGTACTGGTCCATGCTCCTCACCCAGCCCGCGAGCTCGTCGCGGTGGACGAGGAGGCCACGCGGGTTGTCCTCCAAGATGGCGACGAGCGCCTCGACGGTGGTGTCGCTTGCGACGCAGCGGGACATCGTCGGGGCTTTGGGCTCCTCGGGGGCGGGCTCCCCGTTCTTCTGGGTGTTGCGCTTGTCCACCTCCCACTGCCGGACCTCGCGCTTCCAGTCCTCCTTCTCTTCGGTGTAGGCGCGGCCTAGCTTGCGCTGGCGCTCGAAGGCCGGCTTCTTGGCGACCTTCGCGGCGGGGGTCTTCATGGCCCCAGGACTGGCGACGACGGCGACGAAGAGCGCGGCCCACTCGCGCCAGCCGCCCTTTACCTCGACGATGCGGCTGGTGCCGATGGCCGAGGAGAGGACGGCGAGCATGGGAAGGGCGACGAGCTCGGGGCGCAGCCTAAAGCGCCTTCGGTTTCCGCGATGAGCGGGCGGCACGAGGTGGGCATGGCCTCGACCGGGAACAAGGGCGCCTCTGGCAGCCGAGGAAGAGGCGGACCGATCAACTCGGCCCCCTCGACGTGTCCGTCGCGAGTCGGTTCCGAGCCGTTCGTGGCGGGCGAGTAGAACGCGCTCGCCGGCTTCGCCGCGAGGGCGCGGGCGATGGTGCGCCGGCGGTAGTCCTCCCGGTTCCACTTCTCGCGCGCGAGGCCGGAGCGGGAGAACAAGGAGGCGATTCGGTCCTCGTCGGGGCCGGTCCAGAAGGCGAGCATGGAGCAGAGGGCGAGGTCGGCTTCGGAGTCGGAGGCGTAGCCGGAGCGGGCCCGACCAGAGCACGGCGAAGCGCGCCCCGTTGGAAGCAGACATGGCCCGGCGCAGGATCTCCGCGTCGGTCAGGCCGCTCGTCGCGACGGCGGCTCCCTTGGCACAGGGCGCGTCTCCTTCGGGCGGGGAGCAAGGGAAGAGGCGGGCGTGGAGCGCCTCGATCTCGGGCTGCCGATCCTCGATTCTGGTCGGGCTGCCGGGCAGGTGGTGGCCCGTGACGGTGAAGAAGCGGCCCCGATCGTACATCTCCACGCGGCCCTTGCGCCTGCCGCCCGGCGGCAGCTCCGCCCGGACGAGGATGTGCAGCCCGGTGCCGCTCGGTGAGAGCTCGGCGTAGGAGTCCAGCTCGTCCACGATCTCCGCCGCCCAAGGCTGGACTTCGCCCGTCTCGGGGTCCACGCACCCGTCGAGGTCCACGCCGCAGAAGGGGTCTGAGGCGGTAAACACGAAGTCGATGCCGTCGTGGCCTTCCTTCTCGGCCGCTTCGCGTGCCTGGGGATAGGTGCCCCAGATCCTCGGGTCGTCTGAGCGGGCGCGGGCTCCGGCCATCGGGGAGTACGGGATCTTGGTGGGTTTGCCGTCCCTGATCTCGGAGCGCCAGCACACCCACTGCTGAAGATCTTTCGGGTTCATGCCGCCCTCCTCTCGCGGTGCCGGGCGGCCCCGCCGGCGCGGATAACGAGGATGGCGTGGCGCGGGCCGAGCAGCTCTACGTGCGCGCAACCCCGCCAGGCAGAGCCCTCGGAGATCAGACGCCACAAAGCCCCGGGAACCCGCAGGTCGAAGGCGACCAACTCGTACGCGCCCGCGCCTCCCGAGAATAACTCCGTCCTGGGCAACGTCATCGCCCCTCCTCCAACCTTTCCTCCCCTTTATCCGCTATACTGATGGCAGCAGTATATCAGCAACACCGATGGTCATGCTAGAGTGGGCAATATCTCGAAGGTTGGGACGAGGAGGGCGCGGCATGGTCGAGGAGAGGGTTGGGGGCGACAGGGGCTACACGTGGTTCGGTGAGGTCCTGCACCGGCTCTTGAGGTCGCGCGGGTCGAGCCAGTCGGCGTTCGCCAGGGAGTCGCGGGAGCTGGGGTACGACTACCGGCAGAACTCGGTCTCCAACTGGATGAGGGGGGTGCACGCGGCGCCGCGGGATTTGCCGGGGCTTCTGGACAGGCTCTACGAGCTCTCGGAGGAGGAGTGGGTGGAGCTCGGGGTGGCTTATGCCTACGGGCAGAAGCTCTCGCGGGAGGAGCTGGAGAACGTGAGGGCGTTCAGGCGCTTCTACCGGCGGATGCTGGAGAACGAGCGGAGGGGAAAACCGGGCGAGGGGACGAAGAGATCTGGGAGGGAGGAGTAAGAGGGGTGAGCGACGTGCGCGTCGTGGAGTGGGGATTTCGCAGCGGGGGTCTGGAAGGCTACTACGCGAGGGATTTTGAGCCTTCGGTGTTGGCGGTGCGGGAGGACCTGCGGCCGGAGGCGAGGAGGGCGAGGGAACTTGAGGCGCGGGGCTACGAGGAGAGGCCGCTGGCGTTCAAGTGGAGGGAGAAGCTGTTGCGGGCGGCGGGGAGCCTGCCGGAGGTGGATCCGGACGCGGTGCGGGCGTTGAGGCCGAGCATCGAGCGGGACGAGCCGGGGTGGGTGGAGAGCGTGAGGCGGGAGTGGGAGGGGTCCTGGAGCGTGGAGTCGGCGGCGGACCATTCGGGTGTACCGTTGCAGGCGGCGTTCGCGATCCTCTTGAACCTGCACGAGCGTGGGGAGCTGCGGGTCGAGGAGAATTGAACGACCGGGGAACGGCGGGGGTTATAGAATGACGGACGTGAACGTTGACCCCGAACCGCTCTACGAGATCAAAGCGTTGAAGCTTCCGGCCGAAGCCCAGCCTGCGGGAGGGAGTACGCCGAGCCTGCCGGGGGTGCCGGATGAGGAGGCCCAGGAGCTCTACGTCGGGAGGATGCTCTCGGAGGCGGTGCTCGCCGAGCGCGAGGAACGCGGTTTCTGAGCTACTAGTCGGCCCTTTTGGGGGAGCCGTGCATCAATTCCTCGAAGCGCCCGGCGAGCGTTGGATCCTTGCCCCTGGAGAGTAGAGGCACCTTGGGCGGCTGCTGCTCGCGGCGTTCGTCGCCCTTACCTTCGGCCAATATCTCATTAGGTTCTGCTTCCTCTCTGCGGTCGTGGTTCTTGCCCGCTTGTCGTTGATGCTTCCCAACCATCTCCGAGTATCTCCTTCATCGGTGCGGTCCGCGGGTCAGGGGCCGGTGGTGACCCTTGCGCCGCTGGCGCTTCTCCGTACGACGCTACTACTACTATCGGATGTCCTCAGGAATGGGTCTACCTCTATGGCTCCACCTCCTGCCACGGACGCGCGTCCACGAAAAGGGAGAGGTGACGAGGATTCGTGGTGGCGACGATCACCTCGTCGCCCGCTTCCTCCAACTCCAGGGCCTGCGCCGCCAGGATCACGTCTATGTCCAGGGCCTCCTCGGGGGCCGTAGGGGCGCCGCCCCTCCTGGCTTGCGCCCACAGCCCGGCGGCTCTCAGCATAACCCTCGTGGAGAGAGGCGCGTAGCCGAAGACGTCCTTGAACTCGTCCAGGCGCCCGATCTGGCGCGGCGCACCCAGGTGCAGCAGCTTCCTGCGGTGCTCGTAGTCCACGATCTCCGGCAGCGTCGGGGAAGCGCCCGCGTCCAGCAAGGAGGTCAGCCAGCCCCTGATCGGACCCCTCGTCTCCGCCCTCGGGTGGGTGACCTCGCCCAGCGGCCCCGAGTCGAGTAGTATCCTACGGGTCACCTACTACGATGGATCGCCGTCGGGGAACAGCTTGCGGTACTCCGGGGAGCGGCGCTCGGCGTCCAGGGCCTCCTTGAACTCCCCCCAGGAGACCTCTCCCTCGTAACCCGCCTCCTCCTCGGCGGCCCACCTGGCAAAAAGCTCGCGAGCCCGCGCGGAAGGACCCGCGGCGGCCGTGTCTTCTCCGTGCTTCTTCGTCTGCCTGCCCAAAGGTCCGTACCTCCTCGGTCGCCCTAAAGAGGGGCGGACAAGCCTACTCGTCCGCCCGCTTGTAGCCTTCTTTTACGGCCTCGCTCATGCGCTCCAGGTCCTCTTTAGGGATAGCGCCGGCGCACTCCAAGAGCGCCACGCGGGTGTCCCGCCCTGGCTCCGAGGCGGGCGGCCCGGTCCGAGAGGAGAGCTCCTCGGCAAAGGTCAGCACCGTGAGCAGATCCCGACGGTTGAACGTTTCCAGTCTCTCGAGGATCCTACGCTTGAGGCCCTCGCTGTCGTCATGGCCGTGCGCCGGTCCGCTACTTCCGACTTCTCTCGACCACCCTCCGCGACCTCGTCAAATGTCCGGGACGGCCTGATCAAGGAGATGAGGAAGCCGACTTCCATGACCTCCGGGGGGTTCTTGGACCGGTCGTCGGGGTCGTCGTACTCCCCCGCGTCCCAACGGCGCAAGAACTCCTCGCCGCTTATGCCCAGGCGGTGCCGGGTATTCCGGTCGAAGAATTCGCGAGCCTCCTCTTCGGTGAGCTCCAGCATGTAATTGTCCGCGTCCTCGTCTCGCCGCATCACGATCGTCCTCTCTTTCCGCGCCCGTCCAGTATATCTTGAGAAGATCGCAGGCCATCAACACGCCCGGCGATCTTCCCGATGTGATCTTGCATTGATCGGTTATGCTGATAGTGTGTCTGGCGGTGCGTCGGCGGCAACCGTCGTCGGCCGGTCGAGAGGAGAAGAGGCGTGACGAAGAGGCGCGGCAACGGGGAGGGGTCGATCTCGCGGCACCCGAAGCGGGACCTGTGGATGGCCCGCTACATGGTGGAGACGCCTTCGGGGACCAAGCGCAAGACCGTCTACGGGAAGACGCGGGCGGAGATGCGCGACAAGCTGGCGAGGGCGATCGCGGACCGGGCGGACGGGGTCGTCTTCGACGACGAGAACATGACGGTGGCGGAGTACCTCGACGGCTGGCTCAAGGGCTCCATGCGCGGCTCGGTGCGCGACAGCACTTACGACTGCTACGAGGCGATCTGCCGCAAGCACATCGCGTCGGTCCTGGGCGCCAAGAAGCTCTCGAAGCTGACCGCGATGCACGTGCAGGGCTTCTACCGCGACCGGCTAGACTCGGGGTTCGCCCCGGCCACGGTCCACAAATGCCACACGGTGCTGCACAAAGCACTCAACCAGGCCGTCGAGTGGCACCTGGTGCCGCGCAACGTCGCGGACGCGGTGAAGCCCCCGAGGCCGACCCCGAGGAAGGAGATGCGGGCGCTGTCCCCCGAGGCGGCACGCAGGCTGCTGGACGCAGCCCATGAAGTCGGCGACCGGCTCGAAGCCCTCTACGTGCTGGCCGTCCACACCGGCATGAGGGAGGGCGAGCTATTGGGCCTCAAGTGGGAGGACGTGGACTTGGAGCGCGGCGTCTTGCGCTTGAAGCGCGCCCTCGTCAGGGAGGGCGGCAAGACGGTCCTGGGCGACCTCAAGACCGCAAAGAGCCGCCGGAGCGTCCGGCTAACCCGCGCGCCGCCTGGGACGCCCTGAGAAGCCATCTGGAGTGTCAGATGGAGGAGATGGAGCGCATGGGCACCCTCTACCAGCCCGGCGGCCTCGTCTTCGCCACGGAGACCGGTACCATGATAAACCCCTCCAACCTGCGCAACCGCTCCTTCAAACCCCTGCTCAAGCGGGCGAAGCTGCCCGACATTTGCTTCCACGATCTCCGCCATACGTGCGCCACGCTCTTGCTCTCGCAGGGCACCCATCCCAAGCTCGTCCAAGAACTCCTAG
>JADDPV010000089.1 GCA_016781705.1 Rubrobacter sp. | reverse complement strand
CCTGCCAAGCGAGAACCGGACGCTTTCCTAGTCCACAAAATAGCCCTTAAGGTTCTTACCCGGAGCACCTCGCCGGCGCCTAGCGGCGAGCGCACGCCCATTTACCGAAGCCAAGCTTGCCTCGCGTTTCTCTATTTGTGCGCATGTATGAGCATATTTGCCGCATGTGTGAGCAATTTAACAAAAGCTTCCCTAAGCATGTTTAATCCGCACTCGTGCGACCTTACGGGGAGGAGCAGGATTGGGGACGGGCGTTCCGGCGCCTGCTGGAGCGCCACAGGCGCGACGACGGCTCGAATTGGGGCGGGAAGAGCCTGGAGCGCGCCACCAGGGGGTACGTCTCCCACCAGTGGGTCGGCCACCTACGGTCCGGCCGGATCCGGGAACCCAGCTTCGGTAAGGTGGTTGCCATCAGCCGCGCGATGGGCGTGCCGCTGGAGGCGTGGCTCAAAGAGGATTCCGACCGACCCGGCTCTTGACCGCGCCGTCCTCGTTCGCGAAGGGGGTGTGTGAGCCTTGGTCCCGCCGGGCGACAACGGCGCCGGAAACAACGCCGACCGGTCCGTCCCTTGCTTCGACCAACAGGTGCGGGCGCTGGCGCAGGCCTCGCACCATGCCCCCGACCGCTCGGAGCTCTTCGACGTCTGCGCCGCCACGCTGGCGGCGGCGCTCGGCGCCGACCTCGTCCTGATTTTGGAGTACGAGGCGCCCGAGGGGCGGCTCGCGTTGCGAAACGGGCGGGGTCTTCCCGAGGAGCTCTACGGTCGGACGTACATACCCGCGGGCTTGCTCTCGCAGGCGGGCCGGGCCCTGCTCGATCCCTCGGGGCGGCCCGTCGCGCTCGAAGACTTCTCGCGGCCCCACGATTGGACCGACGATCCGTTCGTCACGGGACACGGGGCCCGCAGCGGCGGCGCCGTCAGGGTCGGCGCCGCCGGCCGGACCTTCGGGGTCTTGGAGGCCTTCTACCGGAAGCCGCGCCCGCTTCCCCGCGAGGAGGTCGAGTTCCTCGCCCAGGCCGCGGGGTTGCTCGCCGCCGGGTTGCTCCGGTTGGAGTGCGGGGAGGCGGCGATCGCCTGGCGTTCGCGCGCCGAGCTGCTACGCTCGGGCGCGGCCCTCCTGCGCGTGCCGGCCGGGATCGACGAACTGCTCACGGCAGCGGTGCTGGCGGCCGTGAGCGGGGGCGCCGGAGGGTCCCGTCCCCTCGCGGACTGGTGCCTCGCCGACGCCCTGGAGCCCAACGGAACGGCTCCCAAGCTGCGGAGGGTCGCCGTGGACCATGCCTCGGGGGCTCCTGAGCATCTTCAAGAGGCCTTCTCCGCCCCGCTCGCGCCTACGGCTCCCCACGGCGCACCGCGCGCCTACGCCACCCGTCAGCCCGAGCTCGTGAGACGTACGGACGAGGCGTTCGTCTCCGGGGTGACCAACGACCCCAAGCGCCGCCGCGCCGTGGAGGAGGCCGGTCCCTTCTCGTACGTCTGCGCCCCCGTGCAAGGCCGCGAGCGCTTCTACGGCGCCCTGGGGTTCTTAAGGGTCGAGGACGGCACCCCTGTGCCCTACGACGACGCGGACCTCGCCGCTTGCGCGGAGTTCGCCGCGCTCGTGGGCGCCGCCATCGACGCGGGCCTCCCCAACCCGGACATAGAAGAGGCCCGCAACGCCGTCAACTCGTTCGCCGACCCGATCGAACACGTTCCCACGCATCCCACCGACAGGGAGCGCGAGGTCCTGGAGCTGATCGCCGAGGGCAAACGCCTCATCGACATACAGGCTATCCTCCACATCCACTACCAGACCGTGCGCACCCACAAGCGCCACCTCTGCCAGAAGCTCGGAATAAGCACGAGGTCCCCCACCGTCAAGCTGATCGCCGAGGCCAGACGCCGGGGCTGGCTCCCGACGTAACCCCCGTCCCGGGCGCCTGCGCGCGCCCCACCGGCCACGGCCCGCGACCGAACGGGGCGACCCGGCGCGCCCTCATCCGTGCGGCGCCGCCTCACCCGCGTTCTTCGACCACATAAACATACCGCCGCGCCGATGGTTACACCTTCCGCCGGGACGAAAACCCCGGCTCTATGCGCTTTCGGGGACGGTAACCCACGGGCGGTTACACCATACCGTCTAACCATTATTTCACCATTGGTTACGCCATTTAGTTGATGTTGGGCGGGCGCCCGCGGCCCATAGTGACGGGCCAGACGTGCAGTCTACGGAGGGAGGAGGTGATCGGAAGGACGGTCCGCACGATGTGACGCGAAAGGAAGACCGAGTGTGGTAGGGGGCCCGCCGCGGCGCCAACCAGGACGGGCCCTCCACCTCCTACCGCGACCGACAAGGAGGCCCGAAGACCTCTTGTGGCTAACCCATTCTACCAACCCCCGATCCCCCGAACAGCCGCCGTCGGGCCCGCACGCATGGCCGGAACGCCTCGTTTCGCCGGGCGGATGATCCACAGGGTCGTGCGCCTGGCCCGCGCCTTGTGCCTCCCCGGCCGCCGCGATTGCCGTAGGCAAGATGACCCCGGGCGCGACGTGCTCTGGCGCGCGAAGTGCAACGCCTTGCACCGCGCTTTGGCCGACCATGACCTGACCACCCCCCAGGCTCGCGCCATCCTGTGCCGCCTGAGCGCCGCCCACGACCACGGCTGCGAACTCGCTCGCCTCGCGCCCCTCACCGGGGTCGACGCCGGGGTGCTCGACCGGGCCGTGCCGCTGCTTGGCTTGCAGAACTTCATCGCGGTCCGCGAGCTGAGACCCGAAGGACCCTCCGGTCCAATCCTTTGGGTCTCCGCGACCGAGCACGGACGCCGGTACGCGGCCGAGGCATTCGCCGCCCTGTCGTCCGGCGCTCGGGAGAACATTTCTGAGGAGCGCGCGTGAGGCCCCCGTACTCCTCCGTCGCGGCCGTCGTGCAGAACTCGGGCGACCGATTCTACGACCTCGGCATCAAGCTTCGAGAGGCCGGCCCCGAGATCGCGCAGGCCGTCCAGGACCCGACCACATGGGTCTTGGGGACCGCCGCGCTTTGCGGGGTCGGGGCCGCGCTCGCCGGCGCGCACGCCGGGTCCGGCCCGCTGCTGGACGTCGGCCACCGCGCCCTGTTCCGAGACCCCGGCGAGGTCCTCGTCGGCCACCGGCCGCAAAAACCGTTCGGCCGCCGGCCCGTCTACCTGCCGCTCAGGGACCGCTTCACCGGCGTCCAGATGGTGGCCCCGATGGGCCAGGCGAAAACCTCCACGCTCGAGTGGCTGGCCTACCAGGACCTCCTGAGCAGGCTCTCCGTCGTCGTCATAGAGACGGAAGGCGACCTCGGCAGGAAGCTCCTGCCGCTCGCGTTCTGGCTCGGCGTCCCGATCCGCTACTTCACCTACGAGACGCCCGAGGTCGGCGCGGCGATGAAGTGGAACCCGCTCGCCGGGGGCATGGTCGAGGCGGCCGAGAGGGCCGTCACGGCCTTCGTCTCCGCCGCGGCCAGCGGCGACGACCCGTTCTTCAAGGACTTCAACAGCGTCTTCTTGCGCCACTCGGTGATCGCCGTGTGCGCCTTCGCCGAGCGCGAGGGCCGGGAGGCGACCATGAGCGACCTCGACCGCTTCGTCTCCGTCGAGCCCTTCCGCAGGAAGGTCCTCGGCGTCGAGATGGGTGGGAAGGACAAGGGCCCCACCACCGTCAACGCGAAGAACCTCCCCCGACGCACCCGCGACTACTGGCAGCACAAGTACTACGGGGAGTTCACCGGCAAGGAGAGGACCCAGTTCGTGCTGGGTCTCTACAACGTCATAGACGGCCTGCTCTCCCAGGAGATGGTCGAGAACGCCCTCGCGCCGAGGCCCGGCGAGCCGGTCCTGGACATGGCCGACGCCATGACGAAGCCTGGCCTGACGCTCATCAGCATCCCCCAGGGCGCCGCCCCGGCCACCGCCCGACTGCTCTCGACGTGGGCGATGGAGTACTTCCGCCAGGCCGTGCTCGCCCGCCCCGAGGGGGCCTACCCCGTGGCGGCCTACCTGGACGAGGTCCACTCCATGCTCGGGCACGCCAACTCCGAGGCTTCGCTGGCGTTCTCCGCGCTCGTCACGCAGTCCAGGCGACGGCAGGTGGCCTTCAACTTCGCCTACCAGTCGTTCTCGCTGCTGCCCTCGCCCCTCAAGGAGTCGCTCGCCACCAACGCCCGCAACAAGCTGATCTCGGGCGGTCTGCAGGGCGAAGACGCCGCCGAGGCCATAAGCATGCTCGGCCAGTCCGAGGAGGAGGTCCGCGACTACCGCCGCACGGTGAAGGGCCTCCTGGGAGGCCCGGGCACCTTCAGCGTCGGGCGCAGGAGGCAGACGGTGCCGCGCGTCAGCGAGGAGGAGCTCGTCTACCTGCCGCGCGGATGGTGGCACCTCTCCCGCGTCCGGGCCGGCCGCCAGCAGCGCCCCGTGCCGCTCAAGTCCGGGCGCGCGCCCGTCCCGCCCGCGGCCTACCGGGAGGCCTTCGCGCCGCTCTTCCCCGACGCGACAGAAGACCCGGCGAACGAGCCGTCCACACGACAACACCCGAGGGCGAACGCCAGGGCGAACGCCTGATGCCCACCCATGTCCGCCACACGAGGAGGTCCGCCCAGGAGACCCGAGAAGCCAGCAAGTCACAGGCAGCAAGTCCACCCGCAAGGACGACCACAGGAGGAGGAGAGAACAACACCATGCACGAGAGCAAACCCGACGCGCCGTTCTGGCGGTCGGCCGGGAGGCGGGCCGTCAAGGCCTGCTCTCGGCAGGCCGGAGCCACCGCATCGGCGTCGGCCAAGGCCACCGTCTCGGCCGTCGAGAGGGAGCTTGCCCGCTACCTGTTCTGGGGTCTCTTCGCGACGCTCGTCGCGATCGTCGTCTTGAGCATCGGCGCCCAGGAGGCCCTGGCGCAGCAGCAGGGCGGGGGCGGAGGGGGCGGCGACGAAATAAGCCAGACCCTCGAGAGCGTCCGCAACTACCTGGCGGGGCTCGCCTTCGGGGTGGGGGGGATCGGCTTCGTCGCCTCCCTGCTCGTCAAGGCGTACGCCTCGATCAACGAGAACGCCCACGCCTACGCGGCGATGGGGATGAAGGGCTCGCTGTGGGCGATCATCGCCGGCGCGATCGTCACCCCCATCCTCACCATAGCCCAGGGCCTCGCCGCCGGCGGCGGCGGGGGCGGCTGAACCCCAGGTGCCCCGAGCCTTTGTCCACCCAGGGGAGGTGCTCCCGGTCCCGGCCATCGGGGCCTCCGGCGCCTCCCCGCAACCGGAGCGGGCGGCGAGGCATCCCGCACACCCGGACGACAGCTCCGCTGGTGTGTGGCCGCCGCCCACCAGCACGTAACCGCGACTTTCACGGACGGGAGTTTCTGACATGCGCGAGCCGATGGTGAAGGACCTGCAAGGCGCCAGGAAGACGACGAAGCTGGGCCCCTTCGCCGTGGAGACCCATCAGGCGACCATCCTGGCGGCCCTCCTCGTCTTCTACGCCACCTTCTGCTACTACCTCGCGGGGTTCTTCGGCCTCTCCACGACCCGCGCGGCCATCTGGCTCACCCCCATCATCCCCGTGGCGCTCCTGTTCGCCTTCTACCGCTCCCGGGACGGCTACCACCTGGACTTCGTGATCTGGCGGAAGGTGATCTCCTTTCTGCGCCCCGACGTCTTCTTCAAGCGCCCGCGCGACAACGTCAAGGGCGGCTGGCGCTCCATGCGCGACGCCATCCAGCGCCTAATCCCGGCCGAGGAGTTCCACTACGAGATGCTGCGCTGCGACGACGGCACCTACGTCGTCGCCTTCCGCGTGGTCCCCAAGAACCTCTCCATGATCGGCGACACCGAGCGCATGCGCGTCTTCCGGGCCGCCACCGAGCTCTACAACTCCCTGGACTTCCCCTGGATGGAGATCACGCGTAGCCGCGAGGGCTCGACCGGCCGCTACACCCGCCGGTTCAGGAGCACGACGTCCGCGACTATCTCCCCCGAGGAGCGCAAGCTCAAGAAGTTCGCCGCCGAGCACGCCGAGTACCTCGACGAGGAGTTGCCCGGCCTCTCGATCTTCGAGCGGCGCGGCTACGCCGTCCTCCACTACAACCCCGTCGCGGAGAAGGCCAAAGAGGCGGGCGCGTCCACCTTCGGCCCCGTGGACGCCCTGCTGAAGATCCTGGGCTTCGGCGGCAAGGGAGGGAAGACCCCCGGGGGGAAGGCCTCGAAGAAGGACGCCAAGCGGCGCCAGGAGGAGGCCGAGGCCGCCTACAGGGTGCTCTCGACGCGGGCCAACTCCTTCTACAACGGCTTCGTCAGGCTCGGGTGCCGTATCAGCGCGCTGACCGATATGGAGTTCCTGAGCTTCGTGCTGGGTCAGATGACCGACTGGGACGAGGACTCCGAGCGCCCGCCCACCCTCTACGAGCACGTCTCTTTGGACCCCGGCGGCTACGATGCCATCCCCGACGAGAAGCGCGACGAGCTCATCCGCGAGGCCGAGAAGATCCGGGAGGAGGCCCCGCCCGCCCTCGGCATAGGCGACCTCGTGGCCGACAAGATCGCCCCCGACACGGCGAAGATCTTCCCCGACTACCTTGAGGTCGACGGCAAGTTCCACACCACCATGTTCGTCTCGGGCTGGCCCGACGAGGTCTTCTTCGGGATGCTCGCCGACCTCAACGCCATAGAGGGCCGCGTCAAGGTCGTCAAGTTCGTGGACCCCCGCCCGAAGCGAGAAGCCCAGCAGATCCTCGGCGGTCGGGTCGCCGCCCTGCGCGCCTCCGGCAAGACCGCCGACGACGGCAACGTCAACGCCGAGCAGCAGCGCGACATCGCCGAGTACACCAACACCCAGGCCCTCTACGAGATCAACTCCGGCAGGCAGCGCTACCTGGAGATGTCGGTCCTGGTCCACATAGAAGCCGACTCCGAGGACCGCCTCTACGGGATGGCCCAGGAGGTCCAGGACACCCTCCAGGGCTGGAACGTCTCCTCCCAACTGGCGCGAGAACAGACCTGGGAGGGGCTCCTCTCCACGAACCCCTTCGGGCGGAACTACCTCTCGGAGCGCTACTGCCCCTTCGGCATGCTAAGCCGCCCGGCGGCGTGCCTGTTCTCCTACGGCTCGCAGCAGATAGACCACGAGAACGGCGCCTTCATAGGCGTCGACGCGCGAAGCAACTCCGTCATGACGCTGGACACCCGCCAGCTGGTGAACCCCCACGGCGTGATCCTGGGGCAGTCGGGGGGCGGCAAGAGCTTCGTCATAAAGAGCATCTCGACCCGCTACCTGATGTTCGGGCACCGCCAGGTGATCCTCGACCCCGAGGGCAACTCCCGCTACGTCAGGGTCGCCAAGAAGGTCGGCGGGGCCTTCGCCGTCATAGCCCCGGGCTCCAAGCACAAGATCAACCCGTTCGACCTCCACGAGGACTACATGAACCTCGACCTGCTGGAGGACATCTTCGGCGACGAGGACGAGGAGGAGGAGCACGACGCCGAGGAGGCCTACGAGGCCGCGAGGAGCGCGGCGCTCGAAGGCAAGGCGCTGGAGATCACGCGCATGGTCTCCCTCATGCTCGTCACCGACGACTCCAACACCGGCGCCGTCGGCGGTCTCTCGTCGCCGGAGGCGAGCGTCGTGGAGCGGGCCGTCCTGCAAGCCTACGAAGACGCCGGCATCAAGAGCGACGATCCCGATACCCACACGCTCCCCGCCCCGATCTTCCCGGACTTCTGGAACATTCTCAAGGCCCAGGCCGAGACGAACACCATCGTCTCCGACCTCCTGGAGAAGCTGTGGAGCTGGCACTCCGGCGCCCTCAGCAAGATCTTCGACGCCCCCACCAACGTCGACCTCTCCAACAAGTACCTCGTCTTCCAGATCTCCAAGGTCGAGGACCGCCAGAAGGCGCCCGTCATGCACGCGATCCTCGAGTTCCTCAACGGCATCCTCTCCAACCGGAACGAGCCCTCCGACTGCTGGATAGACGAGGCCTGGTCGCTTTTGGCCTTCCCCATGAGCGCCAAGTTCATCGAGACCATGTGCCGCTCGGGGCGCGCCCGCGACAACGCCATGTGGCTCGCCAGCCAGGCCGTCAACGAGTTCGTCGAGAGCCGCCAGGGCAACGTGATCCTGGACCTCGCGGCCACCCACATGATCTTCCGCCACGAGCACCAGAAGAGCGCGAGGGCGACGGCGAGCATACACGACCTCTCCGACGAGGAGATCGAGGAGCTCCTGAACTTCCAGCCCGGGGAGGGCTACCTCGTCGTGGACCAGGCGCGCGTCCCCATGCAGGTCCTCGCCTCCGAGAAAGAGAAGGAGCTCTACAACACAGACCCCCGCATCGAGGCCGCCAACAAGGAGAAGCGCCGCAACCGCGCCGAGACCCAGAGGAGGGTCGCCGAGGCGCAGTACGAGACCGCCGCGGAGGAGAGCCGCCGCGAGAAGGCCGCCCTCCCCGGCATGCCCGGCGGCGACGAGGAGATGCGCGTCTACGCCTTCACCGGCGGCGGCGCTACCGAGGCCGCGACCGCCGTCGCGAAGCTCCTGGGCCGCGCC
>JADDPV010000268.1 GCA_016781705.1 Rubrobacter sp. | reverse complement strand
GTCCATGTTCGCGGCGTGGATGCCGTGGAAGTGGACGGTGTGCGGGTGCGTTCCCTCGTTCTTGAACGTGACGCGCACCCGATCCCCCTCCCTGGCCCGCAAGGTCGGTCCCGGCACCTGACCGTTGAACGTCCAGGCCGGGTAAAACACCCCCGGCGCCACCTCGATCTCGGCATCCTGGGCCACGAGCTCGTACTCGCGGACGGTCCTGCCGCCCTCCTGGCGCTCCTCCCCCCAGTCGAAGTCCCTCAGGAACTTCGAGGGGTCGAACTTGGAGAGATCGACGTCCCCTTGCCCTCCGTGTTGCCCCACCATCCCCTCGTTCCCCCCGGCGTCCATCTCCTCCTCCTGCCCATGGGCCGGGCCGGCGTGGACACCCGCCGCGACGCCGGCGGCGCCCAGGGCTCCCACGCCACCAGCGGCCCGCAAGCCCAACGCTCCGCCGGAGATCCCCAAAGCTCCCGCAATTCCCGCAGTCCGCAAGAAGTCCCGGCGCGAGACTCCTGGCCCCGGCTCGTCCACCCGCGCCAGACCCGTCTCCCGGGCCGGATCCACCGCGGTGTCAGGCCGCCCGGACCGCAACAGCGCCGCTAGCGCGATGACGAGCGCCACCTCCGCCACCATCGCGGACAAATCGAGCATCCCTACCCCTTCGACTTCTCCCGCGTGCGGCCCGAAGAACGGGACCCCGACGGTGCGCGTCACCACGTAGAGGACGACGACCGCCAGGTTGAGCCCGACGCCGAGCACCAGAAGAGGCTGCCCGGGCCGTCGGAGCAGGGCCAGACCGTAGAGCCCCTGGGCGAGAGCGGTGGCCAGGAAGAACATCCCGTACCCCCACCATTCCTCGAAGTGCTCCGGCATTACCAAAAGGTGCGCCAGCGCGGCAACCAAAGATAGGGCCGCCGCCGCGTACAAAGTCTCCCTCGAATGTTCCATCTAGTGACCTCCACTCGTCTTCAAAGCCAACCCCCGGACCCGTCCGGCCAACATCCCCCGTAACTCCCTACCTCCGGCCCGCCTACTCAGCCAAGCGAGAGCCCCCGCGAGCCCGTCAGAGACTCCCTGAGTCCCCACGGCTCCTAGAAACCTCCGCGCGAGACCCTTTGCTTCCTTACAGCGCATACCCTCCTCTTCCTAATAAGTTGCCTCACACTCAAGATATTTTTAGCTAAAGGTAAAAATACTCGCGTAGTCCCCTCGTGTCAAGGGGTTTGTTGCGCAAGCCGTGAAGAAGGATCCTTCAGGGATCGAAGAGCTTTGGGGACAGGTCAGTGCCGATTGCCTCTACGCTGCTCGTGGTAGCCAGGTCCAGTTGGTCCGGCGAGAAGCTCGGGCTGTATAATCGGGAAGGATTATGAAGGGCCCCGAAACTACCCAACCTCTCTCTTCGTCGATCGGCGACTACCTCAAGGTCATATGGGAGCTCACCGAGTCCGGTGCTGTCTCGACGACGGACGTCGCCGCCCGGCTCTCCGTCGCGCCCGCCTCGGTGACGAATATGTTTAGGCGGTTGCAGGAGATGGGCCTGGCGAGGTATGAGAGGTATCGGGGGGCCTCGTTGACGCCTCGTGGGCGGAGAGAGGCGTTGAGGCTGGTGCGGCGACACCGCCTTATAGAGACCTTCCTCATGGAGCACCTCAAATACTCCTGGCAGGACGTCCATGAGGAGGCCGAGAGGCTGGAGCACGCCGTCTCCGACGAGTTCACCGAGCGCCTAGCGGAGCTGCTGGGGCACCCCAGCCGGGACCCCCACGGGGACCCTATCCCCGCCGCCGACGGAACCCTGGCCGTTGAGAGATCCAGGCCCCTCAGCGAAGCGTCGGCGGGACAGCGGGTCCGCATCGCCAAGGTCAGCGACGAGATCCCGGAGGTCTTGAACCACCTCGGGGAGCGCGGCATGACGCTCGGGCGACGCCTGAGCGTCAAGGAAGTCCGCGCCCTCGACGGCATCGTAAAGGTCGAGGACGAAGAGGGCAACGAGCACGTCCTGGGCGAATCCCTGGCGCGCTCGGTCTTCGTCCGGGACGCCTCGGATCCCGCCCGCGACCGGGGATCGGCGGGATCGCCCTGAGTTACGCCGGAGGCGGGGGGACGAGGGCGTCGGCGACGATCCGGGCGTGGTCGAAGGCCAGTTCCACGCTCGAGGGTTCGAGGAACTCCGCCTCGGTCGCGTCGGTGGCGGCCGAGGGGTCGGCGGCACTCTCGGGCGTCAGGCGGGCCAGGAAGGCGCAGCTGACGTTGTGGCCGCGCGGGTCGCGGCCCGGGTCCGAGTAGACGCCGACGAGGCGCAGGATCTCCACGTCGAGGCCGGTCTCTTCGTTCGCCTCGCGGGCGGCGGCGTCCTCCACCGTCTCGCCCACCTCGACGAAACCGCCCGGCAGAGCCCACTGCCCCTCGAAAGGCTCGGAACCGCGCCGGATCAGGAGTACGCGCCCGTCCTCCACCGGGATGACGACGTCCACCATCAGCTTCGGGGTCTCGGGTCCCGCCATGAGCGCTACCTTTCTCTCGGTCCTCTCAGGCGCGTCCTACCCTCTGGGGGTTCCGTGCAATCCGGGACCCTTCGTTCGGAAGGCGATAAGATCCAGGCGTGGAGGAGAGCGACGGAAGAGGCGGGGCGTTCTCCAGGAAGGACCTCTTGTGGACAGCGGGCGTGGCCGCCCCGGTCTTCGCACTGTACCTCGCGACCCTCGCCCCGACGGTCCTCTACTACTCACCGGAGACCTTCGACTCGGCGCACCTGCAGGTGGTGGCGAACGTCTTGGGCATCCCGAGTTACACCGGTTACCCGACGTACGCCATGCTCACCCCCCTATTCACCTACCTGCCGTTCGGCGACGCGGCCTACCGCGTCAACCTCTTCTCCGCGATCGTGGGGGCGGTGGCGGTCGCCCTGATCTTCCTGGTCGGCCGCAGGCTCGGCGCGGGGCGTTTGGGAGCGGCGCTCGGGGCGGCGGCATTCGATGTCTCCGGGACACCTTGGAGCCAGGCCATCATCGCCGAGGTCTATACCCTGCACGCCCTGCTCACCGCGCTCTTCTTGCTAGCCCTGCTCCTCTGGCGCGACCAGAGAGAGGAGAGGTTCCTACTCCTGGCGGCCCTGCTCGGCGGTCTGGCGATGACGAACCACCTGACGAGCGTATTCCTGATGCCCGCCGCCCTCCTGTACGTGTTCCTGGCGGATCGCCGGGCGCTGGCACGCCCGGGACTCTGGGCGAAGGGCATGGGGCTCTTCCTCCTGGGGCTGTTGCCGTACCTGTACCTGCCCGTGCGGGCCTCCATGCGCCCACCGCTGGTGGACGCGGGACCAGCGCCCGACCCCTCGACGCCGGCGGGCTTCCTGGGCCTGGTCTCCGGCGGCGAGCACAAGGCACGCATGCTCGTCTTCGGCCCCGCCGAGCTCCCGGAACGCCTCGCCGACTACGGTGGGCGCCTCCTGGAGAACCTCGGCCCGGCGGCCATCGCCCTCGCCGCCCTCGGCGTCGTCGTGCTGCTCTTACGGGACCGCGCGGGGCTGGCCCTGCTCGGCGGAGCGTTCGTCCTGAACCTCGCTTACGCGCTCGAGTACGACGTCGAGGACCTAGAGATCTACTTCGTCCCCACCTACCTCTTCCTCTGCCTCGCCCTCTCCGTCGGGGCGGGCGCGCTGCTAGGGGCCTCCTTCGGACGGTCCTGGACGCGCCCCCTTTTCGTGGCGCTCGTCGCGCTCGTCGCGGCGGCGACGCTCTGGAAGATCCCCGGAACCTACGGGGAGGTGGACCGGAGCCAGGACTACCGGGGCCGCGAGATGCTGGAGGCCGTGGCGCGCGGGACGAAGCCCGACGCCACCGTCCTCTACCACGGCCGCACGCTCCACTACATGCAGCTCGTCGAGGGCCGCCGGCGCGACCTCGCGCTCGTGGACCCGTTCTACACCTCCGACTGGGTGGGGGACGCGGAGAGGGCGCTGCGGTCCGGTCCCGTTTACATTCTCGAGCCGGGTAAGACCAACCAGCGCCTGTACAAGGAGGCCGGCTACCGGCTAGTCCCGATCCGGGAGGGTATGCTCTACGAGATCGTGAGACAGAGCGCGTGAGGGTACTCGCCATTAGCGACGCGGTGGAGCCGCTGCTGTACGGGGAGCAGCTCGACCGGTACGCCTCCGGGGTCGATGCGGTGGTCTCGTGCGGCGACCTGCCGTTCGAGTACCTGGAGTACATCGTCACCTTCTCGGGGGCGCCGCTGTACTACGTCCGCGGCAACCACGACCCGGACGAGGGGAAGAAGACGCCGGGGGGCTGCGTGCCGCTCGACGGACGCGTGGTGGACGCGGGGGGCGGCCTGGTTCTCGCGGGGCTCTCGGGGTCGCGCCTGTACTCCGGCGGAGCCAACCAGTACGGGGAACGTGCCATGCGCCGTCGGGCACGCGCCCTCTCGGCCAGAGTCTCCTTACGCAAGCTCTTGGGCAAAGCAAAGCCCAACGCTTTCGTCAGCCACGCGCCGCCCTTCGGCCTGGGGGACAGCGACGACCTTGCCCACGTCGGGTTCGAGTCTTTTCTGCCCCTGATCGACCGTCATAATCCTGAGCTGTGGCTGCACGGTCACGTTCACCTGTACGGTCCGAACGAGAGCCGCGAGACGCGCCGGGGCGTGACGAGGGTGGTAAATGCACACGGCCACCACATCCTGGAGGTTGCCGGTGAGGAGAGCGGGATGTAGATTGGTCGACGGGAGATTGATGTGGAGCTCAACGATCAGGCCGACAAGGACTTCGCCCGGGCGAGGAGGCGAGCCTTCCTGCGACTACTCGGGGCCTACCTGCGCATGGACCCGGCCTCCAATCGGCTGCTCTCCTTCGACGAGGTCAGGAGCGCGTGGGGGGCTCTGCAGGAGACTTACGTCGGGAAGCGCATGGTGCCGATCGAGGAGATCGTGGGTAGCGTCGGACGCCACCGGGACTTCGACCGGGCGTTCCTGCCGGGCAAGGAGAGCCTCAGGGAACGCTGGAAGAGGATAGACTGGGCGTTCCGCCAGGCCGAGTGCCTGCCGCCGGTGAGCCTGTACAAGCTCGGGGATGCCTACTTCGTCCGGGACGGCAACCACCGCGTCAGCGTCGCCCGCCAGCGGGGCATCAGGATGATAGAAGCCGAGGTCGTCGAGCTGAAGAGCCGACCCTGAAACTCGCGGCTCCGGCGGCCATACGTAGCGCGAGAAGCGCCGCCGGCGAGACCGCAGGCGGCGCCATTAACGGTAAGGGGCGTTAGGGAACTCCAGGCTTTCAACACGATGGTGTAACATGCGGGCTGTAAGTCCTGGCGCTGTGGGAACCATTTTCGGAGGAGGGCTTTTGGCAGCGTTGACGGTTCTCTGGGCGCCCGCGAGGACGCTCTCTCGCGTGGCGGAGGAGCGCCGGGTGCTCCTCGCGCTCTGCATCACGGCCCTGTACGCGGCCCTGGCCCTCACCGGCGCCGGCATCTCTGTGCTCGGCGGCCTCACGCGGGCGCAGTTCGAGGCTCAGGGGACGCAGCTACCGCCGGAGCTCGAGGACTTGTTCGTCTACGTCGACGTCTTCGCGCTGGTCGTCGCGGTCGTCTCCCCGTTCCTCATCTGGCTGCTGGTCTCCGGCCTGATGCAGCTCGTCACGCGCTTCTTCGGCGGGAACGGCCCCTTCTCCGGGACGCTCGCCGCGGTGGGCGTTGCCCAGGCCCCGCTCATCATCTCCGCCGTCATCGCGATACCCTTGACGGGGCTGCAGGTGGCGCTCGGCCCCGAAAACCCGGCGATGTCGGTCGTGGCGCTGCTGGGCTCCGCGCTCGGCCTGGCCTTCTCCGCCTGGTACATCGTGCTCGTGGTCATAGGAGCGGCCTTCGCCCGGCGCGTCGGCTACGGCGAGTCCGCAGGCTCGTGCGCCATTTCGTGCGGCGGCTGCCTGGGGCTTATAATCCTGGCGGTCCTCGCCCTGGTCGCCGTCCTCGTGGGGGTGGCGGGCTTGGGCGGGGCGTCCTGAAGTCAGGCCACACGAAAGAAGGGGAACGGCGTGGACGCCGAGCATGAGCACGACGGGCAACACGACGACACCGGCAACCCGCCGGGTGGTCCTCCGCCCTCCGGCCCGCCCCGGCGCGGGAGGAGGAGATTGTGGGGGTTCCTGATCGGGGGCGCCGTCGTCCTCGTGCTCCTCTTCCTGACTCTGGGCGCGGTGGCCGTTGTCCTCGTGGCCTCCTCGGGCGACTCCTCGGGAGGGGGCGCGGCGGCTCGAGAGGTCTTCCAGGAGGAGTACGTCTCCGGCGAGGGTGACGACAAGATAGCCGTGCTGCCGGTAGAAGGCATCATCGGCTCGGAGGAGTCCTCCGCTCTGGGCACGCCCGCCGCCAGCCCGGAGACCTTGCGCGACCAGCTCGGACAGGCCGCCGAAGATGAGAGCGTCAGGGCGGCCGTCATCGAGGTCAACTCCCCCGGCGGGGGCGTCGTCGCCAGCGCCGAGATGCACCAGGTCATCCTCGACTTCAAGGAGGAATCGGACAAGCCGGTCGTCGTCTCGATGGGAGAAACCGCGGCGTCGGGTGGCTACTACATCTCCACCGCCGCCGACAGCATAGTCGCCAACGAGACCACCCTCACGGGCTCTCTGGGCGTGATCTTCTCCTACCTGAACTACGGCGAGGCCGCCCGTAAGCTCGGCCTCGAAGAAGAGGTGATAAAGAGCGGCGAGTTCAAGGACATCGCCTCCGCAACCCGCGAGCCGACCGAGGAGGAGCGCGCCATCCTGCAAAGCCTCGTGGACGAGTCCTACGACACTTTCGTGGAGGTGATCGTCGAAGGCCGCGGCCTCCCGGAGGAGCGGGTGCGCGAGCTGGCCGACGGCCGCGTCTACTCGGGCCTGCAAGCCTCGGAGCTTGGGCTGGTGGACGAGCTGGGCAACCTGGACGAGGCCGCTCGCGTCTCCGGAGAGCTCGCCGGCGTGGAGGAGGCCACCGTAGTGCGCTACACTAGCGAACCGGGCCTCGCGGAGCTCCTGCAGGCCCGCCTCGCGGACACGCAAGAGCCCGAGGCTTTGCAAGCCCTCGAGGCCGCCGGCTTCAGCCCGACCCCGGAGCTGAAGTACCTGTACCGCCCGTAGGGCTCTCCCGGGCCGCGGCCACAACCTCGTGGGGACGCGGTCCAAGACTTCGCGGCCGCGTTTGCGTGCGCCGCTAGAAGCATCGTAATCGGGGCACTACCCTTTCGAGGCGCTGCGGCGAGGAGACTTTAGCACCTCGAGAACGCCATACAAATCCGATCAGGGTCGAGGGTGCCTGCACGCTATCCGCCGGCCTGTTGCGCCCGGCGACTGCGCCGCTAAAGAACGACCCCTGATCGAAACCTTCCATCCAGGGTCCTCGGCCAGCCGCCGACCCTGCTAACAGGCCGACACCGGCTGAGGTGCTGACCACCAGCCAGCTAGAGAAGCCTCCTCGCACCGGCGTAGCCGGGGATGTACCGCATCTCGCTCTCGACGGCCTCGCCGAAGTAAATCGAGGCGTGGACCAGCCTGCCGTTGCCCGAGTAGATGCCCACGTGGGTTATGGTCTCGCCGTCCTCCCTGAAAAAGACCAGGTCGCCGGGGCTCAAGGCCCCCGACACGTCTCTGCCGTAGCGGAACTGCGCGACGGGGTCGTCGGGCATCGACTCGCCGAACTCGCGATAGACCGTCGAGGTCAGGCACGAGCAGTCCATCGTCTCGAAGGGCTGGCAGGCCGAGTCGCCGCCTAGCCTGTACGGGGTGCCGAGGTACCTCCGGGCCTCCTGCACCACGTCGTTTCCGGCGGCGCTCGCCGTCCGCTGCTCCGACGCCGCGCTCGCCGTGGTCCTCTCCTCGGTGGAGGGTGCCTCCGGTTCCTCGTCATACGAGGAGACACTCACGACCTTCACGGCGTCGGCGACCACGTTGCCCTCGCCGTCGGTGCCACGCGAGATCTTGACGGAGTAGTCGTCGCCCTCGCGCATCTCGAACAACCCGACACGTACCCAGCGGCCGCCGTTCTCGCGCTGGTTCACCTCGGTCCACTGCGTGCCGTACGTCGTCTCGACCCCCACACGCGCCGCGTCGTTCAGGCCCGGCACCTCGGGCCAGCGGGCGTAGACAGCGTACTCGCCGTCGGCCGGTATGTTCACCTTGAACAGCGCGTGCGCTCCCCTTTTGGTGGGGAGCGCAAAACGGTAATTCCTGCCGTTTACGCCCTCGCCCGAGTCGCTCTTCTTCCAGCTCTTGGACGCCGCGAAGCGGCCCTTGTCCGAGTTGTCCACCACCTGCTCGTAGGTCTCCCCCTCCGCCCTGTCCCACGCGAAGGCGCCAACCGCGACCGCCAAGATGAGCGTCGCCAAGAAGACCGTCGCCACACGCCTGCCCAACCCGCCCCCCCTCTGGCAAGGATCAACGAGGCTCTCCCGAGTCTCTTGTAGGAATATTACCGGTACGCAAGCGAAAAAGCTTTAGTGAAGAGGAGGTTTTTGGGTTATCGTGAAGTTCTATTTGCGGGTCACGCATTCATCGGGCATGCCCCGCGATATTAAAGCAGCGATCAAAACGGCTGAACCATAGTAGGGTC
>JADDPV010000285.1 GCA_016781705.1 Rubrobacter sp. | reverse complement strand
GGGTAACAATAGTTTATGCCGCTGTTACAAAGCTTGAAGCGGATACGTAAGGAGCGCGGGATGACGGTCTCGCAGCTTTCGGCGAGGAGCGGCGTGTCGGCGACGACGATCTCTCATCTCGAAAACCTGCGCCGGATGGCTCGCCCCCAGACCGTACGCAAGCTTGCCGAAGCGTTGGAGGTTCGCGCAGGAGAGTTAGAGCAGGAAGGCGCTCCTCCCGGCGATTCTCCTTAAGAGTGCGTTTCAAACCCTTCTGGCATGATCCGATGATGCTACGCCTCACGGTCGTGGGGAAAAGGCCCGTGGCGCCGAAGCAGGCTTCAAGCCCCCCCGCCCGGAGGGTAACCGTGCCCCCGAGATGACTTTGCGATCAGACCCTGGCCGGGGGCCAGACCCTTACCCTCAGTGGCTCGCCCTGTTGGTGCAACAGCGGATCACCGCTCGGCGAAGGTAATCCGCGCGACTCGATCATCGTCGAGCGATACGACGACATGCGTGCTTCGTGCAGGGGCCAGGGCCGGTGGAAGATCCGGGTGCGATAGAGCTTGCCTGCGCGAGCGGAGTAGAGGCAGTAGCGCTCGATGAGGAAGAAATCCAAAGAACCCGGCTCGCATCGCGGCAATTCGTCGCCGACCGTCCAAGCGGCTTCGAACTCGGCGGGCGCAGCAAGGGGGTGGGCGCGCCTCGAAGTGAAGTAGATGGTGCGATCTCGTCGCTCGAGGCTCATGCGGGCGTTGAAGTACGGCAGATGAAAGGCCAGTCTTGCCCCCAAAACGGCGAGCGGGTTGTTGGCGTCCAAAGACAGGAACCATATCCCCGGAACCCCGTCGAGGTGAACGTACGTGCGCACGTTCAGTTCGTGGGACTCGCTCAAGGGGGGAAGCGGTGGCAAGAGTACCGGCCGCAAGCCCCACATGGTGAACGGTGTCACGCCGATCCACGCGGTGCCGTCGAAGGTATCGATGGCCAAGCGGCCGGGGATCAGCGGGCGGAGCAGCTCCGCCGGCACGGGCCAGTGCATGAAAAGCAGCTTGCCCCAGGACTGGTACATGATCGGCCAACCCGGCGGACGGGCTCGAACCGCCAGGCGATCGGTATCGTCAACGAGCTCTCTTTTCATGCCCCGGGTATACCCAAGTCCTCGAGAATCGCACCCTCGAGGCGCATCCCGCCGGTCGGTCCTTCCCGAAAAGCGGCCCCTCGGACCCGGGGCACCGCTTACACCGCCACGTACCGCACCGGCGTGACGCGGGTGGCGCAGGGTACTATACTGTGGGACGAAAGCACGCTAGGGGTGCCCGCTTGAGGGCTGAGAGCATACCCTGGAACCTGATCCGGCAGTACCGGCGGAGGAAAGCGTGGATATGGGTGGAGAGATTGGATCCGCCGCCGCGCCACAGACGATGGGGCGGCGGCTTCTTCTTGGGGAGCCGTAACGCGAAGTGGCGGTAGGAGGCTCCTCTTCGTGCAAGGTTTCCAGATACACCTCGTGACAGACCGCAAGCGGACCCGCGGCGACCTGTCCGTAATGGTCCGCGAAGCCCTCGCTGGCGGTGTCGACTGTGTGCAGGTGCGCGAGAAAGGCGCCCCGGCGCGCGCCCTCTACGAGACGGCCCTCGAGCTGTCGCCCCACACGGCAGGGGCCGGAGCAAGCCTGCTGATCAACGACCGCGTGGACGTGGCGCTGGCGAGCGGCGCGGACGGCGTCCACCTTGCGGCGAAGAGCCTGCCGCCGGCCATAGCGCGGAGGTTGCTCGGAGAAGCCCCCCTCCTGGGCTGCTCCGTCCACAGCCTCCGGGAGGCCCGCGAGGCCGCGGACTCCGGGGCGGACTACGTCACCTTCGGGCACGTCTACCCCACCTCGTCCAAGCCCGGCCTGCCGCCGCGCGGGCTCGTGCAACTCGCCGAGATCGTCGAGTCCGTCGAGGTTCCGGTCCTCGCCGTCGGCGGGATAGACGAGGGCAACGTCGGGGAAGTGTTGCGCACAGGGGCGAGCGGCGTCGCCGTGATCTCGACCGTCTCCGAGGCCCCGAACCCCAGGCTGGCGGCCACGAGGCTACGCCGGGCAGCCCTCGACTCCCCCCACCACCCCCGCCACACGCTGCGCCTCGAACCTAAAGCTACGAAAGGATCAAGACTATGAACCTGATCATCAACCGGGAGCCCGCACGCTTCGACGCGACCCCGCCGAGCGTTATGGCCCTCGTCGAGGAGCGCGGGATACC
The DNA here is from genome assembly GCA_016781705.1 of Rubrobacter sp. GTDB lineage: Bacteria > Actinomycetota > Rubrobacteria > Rubrobacterales > Rubrobacteraceae > Rubrobacter_F. The sequence goes on along the minus strand of JADDPV010000285.1, from coordinate 6,422 downwards.
ACACAAGGCCGCCGCCATCGCGGTCAACGGCGAGGTGCTGCGCCGCGAGGAGTGGGACGAGAAGAGGCTCGAAGAAGGGGATGAAGTAGAGATCGTGCGCGCCGTCGCCGGGGGTAACTCGGGGGACGATCTCGTCATCGCCGGCGAGCGCTTCTCCTCCAGGCTCTTCCTCGGCACGGGCAAGTACACGGACTTCGACACGATGAACGCCGCTCTTGAGCGCTCGGGCACGGAGATGGTGACCGTGGCGATCCGTTACATGAACGCCTCCGACGGCGAGGGCTCCGTCCTCGACCACCTCGACCTCTCGCGCTACAGGCTGCTCCCCAACACCGCCGGGGCGACCACCGTAGAAGGCGCGCTCAAGATGGCCCGCCTCGCCCGGGAGGCCACCGGGACCGAGTGGGTGAAGCTCGAGATCATAGGCGACGAGAGCACCCTCTGGCCCGACACTGCGGCCACGGTCGAGGCGACGAAGCTCCTGGTCGAGGAGGGGTTCGTCGTCCTCCCCTACACCAGCCCGGACCTCGTCTCGGCGCTGCGCCTGGAGGAGGCCGGGGCCGCCACCGTCATGCCGCTCGGCTCTCCCATAGGGAGCGGGCAGGGCATGGTTGACTGGGTGGGGATCAGCCGCATCGTCGAGCGCGTCTCCTCCGTGCCCGTGGTCGTGGACGCCGGCATAGGCGTCCCCTCCGACGCCTCGGCGGCGATGGAGCTAGGCGCGGACGCCGTCCTCGTCAACACGGCCATCGCCCGCGCAGACGACCCCGCGCTCATGGCCGAGGCCATGAAGCTCGGCGTGGAGGCCGGCAGGTCCTCCTACCTGGCCGGCAGGATGGCCGTCAGCCCCGTCGCCCGCCCCTCCAGCCCGAAGGAGGGCGTCCCGGCGTGAGCCCCCCGCGCCGTCCGGCTGTGGATGTCGCGGTCGTGGGCGGCGGCGTGATCGGCTGCTCGGTCGCCTACCACGCCGCCCGGCACGGGGCACGCGTCGCGCTCTTCGAGGCCGAAGGGATAGGCGCCGGAGCCTCCGGCGCAACGGCGGGAATGCTCTCCGGCCAGTCCGAGGTCCAGGAGCCCGGGCCTTTCCTGGACCTGCTGCTAAAGAGCCGGGACCTGCACGTGCCGCTCTCGGAGGCACTCCTCGAGGAGACCGGCCTCGACGTGGAGTACCTCCGGGCCGGCGCGCTCCACGTCGCCTTCGATGCGGAGGGCGCGGAGGACCTGGCCGCGCGGTACTCCCGGCAGAAGGAGCAAGGCCTCTCCGCCCGCTGGCTGGACGCCGGCGAGGCGCGCGAGCTGGAGCCCGCGCTCGCCCCGGACCTCGTAGCGGGCCTCTACTTCCCCGAAGACGCCCAGGTGAACCCGCCCCGGCTGGTGCGGGCGCTGGCTCTCGCGGCGCAGTCGAGGGGGGCCGGGGTCGAGGAGGCGACGCGGGTCACCGGGTTCCTGACCGAAGGAGACCGGGTGACCGGCGTCAGGACCTCGCGCGGGACGGTCTCCGCGCAGACCGTGGTGCTCGCGGGCGGGGTCGGGAGCTCCCCGCTCGCGCAGGATCTCGGCATCCGCCTGCCGGTCCATCCGGTAAAAGGCGAGATCCTGGCGTTAAGAGCGGGCCCCACCCCGATAAAAGCCAACGTGTGGGGGGACGGCTGCTACCTGGTCCCCAAGAGGGACGGGCGCGTGATCGCCGGGGCGACCGAGGAGCCCGGCGTCTACGACCGCCGGCCTACCCTCGGCGGCGTGGCCAGCCTCTCCGGAGCCGCCCTGCGGACGGTCCCCGCTCTCTCCCGCAGCCAGTTCGAGAGCGTCTGGGGCGGACTCAGGCCCACGACGCCCGACAAGCGTCCGGTCCTCGGCCGCGCGGAAGGATGGGAGCGGCTTCTCATAGCTACCGGCACCCACCGCAACGGCGTCCTGCTCGCCCCCGTCGTCGGCCAGTCCGTGGCCGCGCTGGCCCTGGGAGAGGAGCCACCGGCAGACGTCTCTTCGTTCTCGCCCGACAGGTTCGCCGCCCTTGCTCGCGACGTCTTGTGACCTGACCCCGGAGTAACCGCCCCTCACGCGCCTACCCAGCGCCCACCGCAAAGAACCCAAGCCGCGAGTTCAAGTTCGCCTCCGCGCGCCGGGCTCGCCGCCATGTGGGAGAACCGGGACTCTGACCGGAAGCTCGCCGCGGGGGCGCTAGCTACCCGGGCCACGGCTCGGCTCGCCGAGGAAGGCTACTCCCCCGCGGGAAAACCGAGGTGGTCGTAGGCGCGCCGCGTGGCGACGCGCCCGCGGCTGGTGCGTTGGATCAGGCCGCTCTGCAACAAGTAGGGCTCGTACACGTCCTCGACCGTGTCGCGCGCCTCGCCCAGAGCGACCGAGATCGTGCCGACCCCGACGGGTCCACCGTCGAACTTCCCGATCACGAGCGAGAGGTAGTCGCGGTCTATGCGGTCGAGCCCGAGGCCGTCCACCCCCTGCATCGCCAACGCCGCCTTCGCCGTCTCCTCGTCTATCGTCCCGTCGCCCATCACCTCGGCGTAGTCGCGCACGCGCTTGAGCAAACGGTTCGCCACGCGTGGTGTCCCGCGGCTGCGCAGGGCGAGCTGCCACGCGCCGGCATCGGTGATGCGGACCTTGAGGATGCTCGCGTTCCTGACGACTATCTTCTCCAGGTCCTCCGGGGAGTAGTAGTTCAGCCGGGCGTTGTAGCCGAAGCGGTCCATGAGGGGCTTCGTCATCAGGCCCGTGCGTGTCGTGGCGCCCACCATCGTGAAGCGGGGTACGTCCATGCGGATGGTGCGTGCCGAGGGGCCCTGCCCCAGCACGATGTCCATCGCGAAGTCCTCCATCGCCGGGTAGAGGACCTCCTCGATCTGGCGGTTGAGGCGGTGGATCTCGTCGATGAACAGGAAGTCCCCCTCCTCGAGCTGCGTGAGGATCGCTGCCATGTCCCCCGCCCGCTCCAAACTGGGCCCGCTCGTGACCTGTATGTCCACCCCCATCTCCGCCGCGAGGATGCGGCACAGGCTGGTTTTCCCCAGCCCCGGCGGCCCCGCGAGCAGCATGTGGTCCAACGGCTCCCCGCGCCGCTTCGCCGCCTCCACGAAGATCCTCAAGTTCTGCTTGAGGTCCTCCTGCCCCACGAACTCGTCGAGCGTCCTGGGCCTCAAAGTGGGCTCGTCGCCCTCCGCGTCCTCGACCGGGTCTATGGGCCGCTCGATGCGCGCCGCCCCCGTGATGTCCTCTCCGGGCACGTCCCCGGCCTCGACGACCTCGTCGGGACCGCCGCGGCGCACCGTGAAGTCGTCCATCTCCTCCGTCCCATCCCACCCGTCGCCGAACCCTCTCTCGGAGCTCAACGTTTGCTCCTCATCTGCCGCAAAGCCTCCCTGACGTACCTCTGCACCGTGTCCTGCGGCGGCACCTCCTTGAGCGCCTTCTCGGCCTCCTCGATAGAGTAGCCCAGCGCCGCCAGAGCCTCGCGCGCCTCCACGTACGGCCCGCCCGCGGCCTCGCCGCCGCCCGCGAGGCCGGGATCGAAGGCCACAAGGTTCTTGCCCCGCAGCTCCAGGACCAGCCGCTCCGCCGTCTTCTTGCCGAGCCCCGGCACCGCCGCGAGCTTCACCACGTCCCCGCGCCCGACCGCCTCGGCCACCTCCTGGGGCGACATCCTGGAGAGGACCGCCAGGGCCAGCTTCGGCCCGACCTTGCTCACCGCCGTCAGGGAGTCGAAGGCGGCCCGCTCCGCCTTGTCGGCGAAGCCGAACAGCAGCATCGCGTCCTCGCGCACCACCATCCGGATGTGGATGACGCACTCTTCTCCCATGGCGGGCAGCGCCCGCAAGGTCGTCCCCGAGGCCGAGGCCCGGTAGCCCACGCCGCCGACGTCCACGACGACGCCCTCCATATCCTTCTCGACCAGTTGTCCGCGTAGCCTGTAGATCATCACTAGATTATCCCCCAGACGGAGCTATTTCCCCACCCCGACCTTGCCCCGTCCGCCGGAGCGAGCCGAGAAAGCGTGGGTTATGGCGATGGCGAGCCCGTCGGCGGCGTCGTCGGGTCTGGGGATCTCGCGCAGGTTCAGCAGGCTCTTGACCATCTCCTGCACCTGGCGCTTCTCGGCGCGGCCGTAGGAGGTGATCGCCTGCTTGACCTGGAGCGGCGTGTACTCCGCCACCTCGGGCACCCCCGCCCGGTACGCCGCCAGCATCGCCACCCCGCGCGCCTGCCCGACCGTTATCGCCGTCGAGACGTTGGTGTTGAAGAACAGCTCCTCGACGGCCACGGCTCCGGGCCTGTAGCCCTTCAAGAGTTCCGTCACCCCGTCGAAGAGCCGCCCGAGCCTCCTGGGCATCTCCCAGGTAGAGGGCGTGACGATCGCGCCGTGCTGGACGTAGCGCAGGCGGTTGCCCTCCTGCCGGATCACACCCCACCCCATCGTCGCCGTCCCCGGGTCTATCCCCAGGATCGTCGTCCCCCCACGCCTCCCTCTCTCCATGCTCACCACCATCGGGAAAAGGTTAACCCCTCCCCACGACCCCTGCACCACTACCAACATATGGTACTCCCTCCCCACCGTGTCACTACTCCCCAAAGCTGATAGCCGACCGCTGAGAGCTACAATACTGGTAGCATTCCCCGCGTCGTTCGCGCAACGGGAGGGACGAGCATGACCGACTACTTGCCGGAGGGCCGCCAGCAGCTCGAGCGCCGTTTCCCGGCGGTCGAGGGAGTCTTGGACTCTTTGGGCCCCGCCAAGCGGGAGACCGGACCTTTAATCCTGCACGCTCTCGTCCGCGCCGAAGAGAATCGGTAGTGGTCAGGTGAAGGAGGGGCCGTTTGGCGGCGGGTAAGACGACGAGAACCGACCCCAGAATGCTCGTCCTCGCCGGCGCCCTGGCCGCCTTCCTGGCGCCTTTCTTGCTCTACCTCGACACTCTGGCTCCCACCGTACTCTTCTACGATTCGGGCACCCTCCAGACGAAGGCGTACGTCCTGGGTATAGGGCACCCCACCGGCTACCCGACCTTCATCCTGCTCGGCAAGCTCTTCACCTACCTCCCCCTCGGCGACCCCGCCTACCGCGTCAACCTCTCCTCCGCCGTCTACGCCGCCCTCTCGTGCCTCCTCGTCTACCTCGCCGCCCTACGCCTGATCCTCCAGCCCAGGCAGCAAGACACCGAAAACGGATTCCCCGAGGAGAGCACGGCGGATACGGTGGCGACCGTGACGCCCGCGTTACTCGCGGCGCTCGCCTTCGCGGCGGGTCCCACCCTCTGGTCGCAGGCCGTGGTGACGGAGGTCTACACCCTGAACGCGCTCCTCATCGCCGCCACGCTCTACGCCCTCCTGCTCTGGCGCGACTCCGGGCGAAGCGGGCATCTCCTGCTCGCCGCGTTCCTCACCGGCCTCGCTATGACCGCCCACATGACCAGCGGCGTCCTCCTCCCCGCCGCCCTGCTCTTCGTCGCGCTCGTGAAACGCTCGGTCTTCCGCCGGCCGAAGCTCCTGTTCGGGACGGCGGGCGCGTTCCTCCTCGGCCTCTCGCCCTACCTCTACCTGCCCCTTCGCGCCTCGATGGACCCGCCGATGAACTACGGCGACGCCTCCACCCTGGAGGGCCTGCGCTTCCTCCTCACGGGCGGCAACTTCAGGGGCCAGATGTGGGCCTACTCGCCCGCGGAGCTGCCGGATAGGCTGGGCATGTACCTCGAGCTCCTCCTCGCCCAGTACACCGTCCCCCTCCTCATCGTCGCGGGCTTCGGCGCGGTCGTGCTCGCCCTCGGAGACCGCCCCGCCCTCGCCCTCCTCGGCGCGTTCACCCTGCTCTCCCTGGCCTACGCGCTGGAGTACAGCATAGACGACATCGCCGTATACTTCGTCCCCTCCTACCTCGTCGTCGCCCTCTGCCTCGCCGTCGGTCTCGCCCGGCTCCCCGACCTCGTCCTGAAGATACTCCGCCAGCCCGCCTCGCTCCGGCTCGCCGCCCTGACCCTCGTCCTACTCCCCGCCCTCGCGCTCCTCGTCCCCCACGCCGCCAACGTCCGCGCGTACGCGGATCGCTCCGACGATCTGGAAGCCCGACGCCTCGTCGAGGATGTCGCCCGCGAGGCGGAGCCCGGCTCGACCATCTTCGGCGGCAGAAGCCTCGCGGCGCTCCAGTACATGCAGATCGTCGAGGGCCGCAGACAGGACCTGCGCCCCATCACGGTCCTCAAGGAGAACATCTTCGAGCGCCTGGACGCGGCTCGGAAGCGAGGCCCCGTCTACCTCATACAGACCGACGCCACCTACACTACTGCTCTCCAGAGTGCTGGCTACCGACTCACCCCCGTCGCCAAGAACCTGTACGAGGTCTCTCCCACAAAGTAGCAGAACTCATCCGTCCACCGCCACCTCGGCACAGGCCGCGCCACCGTGAAGTTCTGAAC
>JADDPV010000033.1 GCA_016781705.1 Rubrobacter sp. | reverse complement strand
GTCCGCATTACGAGCATCTATCCCTTGCCGAAAATGTCCCTTGATTGTGCACCAGTTAGACGGCACGAGCCCCCGGCCTCCGAAGCCCCATTCGTGCTGGTTTCTCGCGAGAAGTTGCGGAGAGACGGTTCGGGTAGCGATTGATAAGATGCGTTTAGCGCTCGGATTCCAATCAGACAGAACGGAGTTTTAGCTGGCGGTTGCGAAGAACAAGGCCGAGGTGCTCGCGCTGACGCGGCGGCTGGTCCGCTACCGCTCGTACACGCCGGGGGCGTCGGAGTCGGCGGTGGAGTTCATCAGCGGCTGGTTCGAGGCGCGAGGACTGAACGTGATCCGCTACAAGGGCGCGGGGCCGGACGGGGAGTTGTCCTCTCTGGTGGTGCGAGTGGGCTCGGGAGGGCCGAGGATACTGCTGCACGGACACGCGGACGTGGTTCCCGGGGACGAGGACCAGTTCGAGCCGCGCGAGGAGGGAGACGAACTCTACGGCCGCGGCGTCTACGACATGAAGGGAGCTCTCGCCGCGATGATGTACGCGGTCGAGGACCTGAACGTTTTGGGGTGCGAGGCGACGGTGGAGCTCCTGATCGTGCCGGACGAGGAGCGCGAGTACGGCGGCCAGACGGGGGCGGAGGTCCTGATCGGGCAAGGCCACACGGGCGATTTCCTGATCACCGGCGAGCCCACCGACTTCCACGTCGGCGTGCAGGGCAAGGGCGTCCTCGACCTTCGCGTTACCCTCTACGGCAAGAGCGCGCACGGCTCGCAACCCTGGCTAGGCAAGAACGCGGTGTTGCTCGCCTACGAGCACTACCGGCGCATCCTGGAGCTGCCGTTCGCGAGGGCGAGGAGCGAGCTTTTCCCTTACCCGAGCATCAACATGGCGCGCATCATCGGGGGCGACGTGATCAACCGCGTCCCGGATCGCACGACCTACGACCTCGACATACGATATTTGCCTGAGCAGGATCCTGAAGAGATCACGCGCCAGGTGCGCTCGATAGACATGCCTGCCAAGGTCGAGGTCCTGTTCAGCCGCGAGCCGACCTACGTCTCGCGGCGCAACCCGTTCGTGAAGGCGCTGCGCGAGGTCGCCGAGCGGCACTTCCCCGGCAACCCCTTGAGCGTCGGCCGCCACGGCGCCTCGGACATCATGTACTTCCAGCGCAAGGGCGTCCCGGGCGTCGAGTTCGGGCCCATCGGCGGCGGCCACCACGGCCCCAACGAGTTCGTCGTCTCCTCTTCCTTAGAGACCTACCGCCAGATGCTCGTGCAGTTCGTCCAGATCCTCGGCAAGAACAGCACACCGGGCCGCTAGAAGCTCGTTTGCTACCGTTCGGGCCGCTAGAAGCTCGTTTGCTACCGTTAGTAGCTCCTTGAAATAGGGCTGTAACGCAGGTATATTTTGCGCGTAGTTTAGAGTGGCCATTTTCGGGAAGAGGGATCGGTTTGGTTCTGGCTATTCTGCAGGGTGGATCCCAGGAGATCGGGTACGGCGCGCTGTATCTTTACGTAGGGTTGTTCCTCCTTATAGTAGTCGGGTTCGTGGCGACCACGCTGGCGATCGCGCGACTCATCGCGCCGAGCCGCCAGAGCTCCAAGATGAAGCGCATGAACTACGAGACGGGCGAGATGACCGTGACCGACCCGTGGCGGCCGTTTCCGGTCAGGTACTACGTCTTCGCGCTGCTCTTCCTCATCTTCGACGTGGAGGCCGCATTCCTCTATCCCTGGGCGGTCGTCTACAGGGACCTCGGGCTGTACGGGTTCGTGGAGATGGTGATATTCGTGCTGATCCTGGGCATTGGCCTGGCCTACGCCTGGAAGAAGGGGGCCCTCAAGTGGGTGTGATGCAGAAGTTCAACGAGCCGAACCTGATAACGACGAGCTCGGACAAACTGTTTAACTGGGCCAGGAAGAACTCGCTGTGGCCCTTGCAGTTCGGGCTCGCGTGCTGCGCCATAGAGATGATGTCCACCGGCATGGCGCATAACGACCTCGACCGTTTCGGGGCCGGGTTCTTCGCGGCGAGCCCGCGGCAGGCGGACGTCATGATCGTCTCGGGCACCGTCTCCACCAAGATGGCCGAGCGGATGACGCGCCTCTACGAGCAGATGCCCGAGCCGAAGTGGGTCATCGCCATGGGCGCCTGCGCCATCTCCGGTGGCCCGTTCCTAGACGGATACTCCGTCCTCATGGGGGCGGACCGCGTGATCCCGGTAGATGTCTACGTGCCGGGGTGCCCGCCGAGCCCGGAGGCGCTCATCTTCGGGATCATGACGTTGCAGAAGAAGATCGAGCGCGACCAGCAAGTCGGCTACGAGAAGCCCCGCCCGGCGCTGATTAGCGAAGATGGCGAGTTCCTCGAGTACCTTCCCGAGCGCGAGTACACGAACGTCAGCGAGGGTAAGGCCCCGCGCTTCGAGGGTATCAGGTCGCTCAAGCGCACCTACGTCTTCGAGCGCGAGGGCATGCCGCCCGCCTCCCAGACTGACGTTGGATGGATCCCCAAAGAGGTCAAGAAGAAGCTCAAGGAGCAACAGAAGACCGAGAAGGCCGCCGCCGGGACCAACGGCAAGGCCGACGGCCAGAAGAACGGCTCCGCCGAAGAGCCCGCCGATCCGAAGGGTACCGCCTAAGGTGGCCGTCACGCTGCCCGAGGGCGACCTGAACGGTAGGCTGGAGCGGTACCTCGAGGGGTTCCGAAACCGGCACGGGCTCGAAGAGTCTGAGGTCGAGGCCAACATTGTACGGCTCGTCGTGAAGCCGGAGATTTTGCCGGCGGTGCTGGCCACCGCGAAAGAACGGCTGGGAGTCTTGCACCTCTCGTTCATCACGGTCGTGGACCGGGTTGAGTCCTTCGAGTTGACCTACGAGCTTCTGGATCTGCGCGGCGGGCAGGTCAGGGTCAAGACGACGGTCGAGGGCGAGGAGCCGGTAATAGACTCGATCACCGGGATCTACCCGACCGCCAACTGGCACGAGCGGGAGGCGTACGACATGTTCGGTATAGCTTTCAGGGGACACCCGGACTTGAGGCGGCTGTATATGTGGCAGGACCACTTCGACCACCATCCGCTGCTCAAGAGCTTCGAGATCAGCACAAAGCGCACATTCGAGAATTTGAGGTAGAGATGCTTAGCGAAGAGCGTCGCACGGAAAACTTGACCTTGAGCGGCCGGGTGAGCGGGCGCCTGGCGAACCCGGACGTCCGGGACGAGTTCGGCCTGGAGACCCTGGACATGAGCATGGGGCCGCAGCACCCGGCGATGCACGGCCTCCTGAGGCTCATCCTGGAGCTCGACGGCGAGACCGTGGTGCGGTGCGACCCGGTGATGGGTTACCTGCACCGGAGCAAGGAGAAGATCTCCGAGAACCGGATGTACCCGGCGGTCATCCCGATCACGGACCGCATCGACTACATGAACAACATCGCCATGGAGTACGGGTACGTTCTGGCGGTCGAGAAGCTCCTGGATGCGGAGATACCGCCGCGGGCGGACGCCATACGCGCGCTCATGAACGAGTTCGGGCGCATCATGAGCCACATCCCGTCCATAGGCTTCCTCTTGCTAGAGCTTGGGGCGTTCACCCCGATCCTGTACGCCTTCCGCGAGCGAGAGCGGATACAAAGCCTCTTCGAGGCCGTCACCGGTGCGAGGATGATGTTCCACTACATCCGTATCGGGGGGGTGAAGGCCGACCTGCCGGAGGACATTCCCGAGAAGATGTGGGAGTACATAGAGGGCCTCGAGCAGCGCCTCCAACCCGACTTCGTGGACCTGATTGAGGGGAACGAGATCTTTATCGCCCGCACGCGGGGCATCGGGAAGTTGACGCAGGAGAAGGCCGTCGAGATGGGGCTGACTGGTCCGCCCTTGAGATGCACCGGGGTGGAGTTCGACGTGCGCAAGCACTACCCCTACGGCTGGTACAAGAACCTCGACTTCGAGGTCATCACGGATACTGAGGGGGACGTCGAGGCTTCTTACCGGGTCAGACTCGGCGAGGTCAAGCAGAGCATCCGGATGATAAAGCAGATCCTCGAGAACCTGCCCGAGGGCGAGGTCATGGCGGACCTGGGCCGTCGCATCCGCCCGGCGGAGGGGGACGGGATCGGGCGGGTCGAGTCGGCCCGCGGCGAGTACGCCGTGCACGTCGTCTCCGACGGCTCGGATACCCCGTATCGGGTCCACTATAGGACGCCGTGCACCGTAAACATGCAACTCTTGCAGGAGATCGTGCCCGGCCACTACCTGCCGGACATCATGCCGATCATGGGCCTCATAGATCCGGTCTCCGGGGCCTGGGACAAGTAAGGGGAGAGGGGTACTAGGGTTTGAGCTTGGACATCCTCAACCAGGAGCCTTTCAGGTTCTTGCTCTCTGTTGGCGTAATACTGTTCCTGGTCCTGAACCTGGCGGCCGTCTTCACGATGGCCGAGCGGAAGGTGTCCGCTTACATACAGCTGCGTTACGGGCCGAACCGGGTCGGGCCGCGGGGGCTCTTGCAGCCGGCGGCGGACGTCTTCAAGCTCTTTACGAAGGAGAACCTGTCGCCTGGCAGGGCGGACATTTGGATCTTCCTCGCGGCTCCGATAGCCATGTTCATCCCGGCCGCGCTCGTGTGGCTCGTGGTGCCCTTCGCGCCGAACGCGGTGGTGGCGGACCTGAACGTCGCGATCGTGTTCTTTATCGCCGTGACGTCCATCGGGGCCCTGGGCTTGATCATGGCCGGTTACGGGAGCCGGTCGAGCTTCTCGCTCCTGGGTGCCTTGAGGGGCGCCGCGCAGATGATCTCCTACGAGGTGCCGCTGATCCTGAGCCTGCTCGGGGTCATCATGCTCTCCGGGAGCCTCTCGCTCGTGGACGTGGTGGAGGCCCAGAGCGGCGGGTTCTGGCACTGGTACTTCCTGCCGCAGCTGCCGATGTTCGTCGTCTTCTACATATCGGGGCTCGCGGAGGCGAGGAGGGTACCGTTCGACCTGCCGGAGGGCGAGAGCGAGATCGTCGGCGGGTTCATGGTCGAGTACTCCGGGATGACGTGGGGCCTGATCCAGGCGGCCGAGTTCGCCTCGATGGGCCTTATCTCGGCGATCACCGTGACGCTGTTCCTGGGGGGCTGGCAGCCCCCGTTCGAGTTTCTGGACCTTGGGAACTTCAACTGGATCTGGTTCGGCCTCAAGACGGCGCTCCTCGTGTTTACCTTCCAGTGGATCCGGTGGAGCGTCCCGCGCCTGAGGATGGATCAGCTGATGGATCTTGGTTGGAAGGTGCTCGTGCCGGTCTGCCTCGTCTGGCTGTTCGTCACCGCCGGTCTGATGCTCCTGCTCCCGTCAGTATTCTAGAGAGAGGAAAGGTTTTTTAGATGCCCCAGTTGGGACAGGGAATCTTGAAGGGGATGGGAATCACCCTCAGGCACCTCTTCGACAAGAAAATTACGCGACAGTACCCGGAGTACAAAAGGGAGAAATCCGAGCGGAGGCGTGGGATGCTGACGGTGGACATGGACCGCTGCATCGCCTGCCTGCAGTGCATGAGGATCTGCCCGGACCACTGCATCTCCATCGAGCAGACCAAGCGTGACGCGGACGGCTCCGGTAAGGCGAAGCCCTACGCGGTCGGGTTCGTGATCGACGACTCGCGCTGCATGTACTGCTCCCTTTGCGTCGAGGTCTGCCCGGTCAACTGCATCTACCACACCGAGGAGATCGAGGTCCAGGCTTACAACCGCCTCGAGCTCGCCCGCCAGTTCGGCGAGCGGCCCGTCGACCCGACGATAGACCCCAAGCCCGCCGTCAAGAAGAAGCCGAAGAAGGCCGCGGCCGACGGTAAGGCCGCTCCGAAGCGGGAGCCCAAAAAAGCCCCGAAGAAGGAAACGGCGGCTTGATCCTCGCGTTCGCCTTCCTCGCCGGGATGACGCTCGTCTCGGCCCTGGGGGTGGTGTTGAGTCGCAACGTCGTTCACTCGGCGCTGTTCATGAGCGGGTCCTTTCTGGGGATCGCGGGGTTCTTCGTAATGCTCAACGCGCCGGCGCTGGCGGCGTTTCAGGTGCTCATCTACGTCGGCGCGGTGACGGTGGTTATCCTGTTCGGGATCATGTTCACCCAAAGACCGCAGGTCCGGCGCTACCGCACGATCATCCAGAGGCAGCACTGGCCGGGCTTCTTCGTGGCGGTCGGCATTGGGGCGTTCCTTGCGTACATCGTGGCTATAGCGGACTGGACCGGCACTGGGCCGGGGAACGGGCCGCGGGGCGTGGACGCTTTAGGGAACATCCTGCTCGGCGTGAACGGGGCGCCGCCGATCTTCGGGCTGCTGTTCGAGGTGGCGAGCGTGTTGCTGCTCGTGGCGATCGTGGCGGCCATCGTGGTGAGCCGCAGGAAGACGGGCGAGGGGGTAGACCGGGGGGTGGAGGAGTAGATGCCGCCGCAGGCGCAGCAGTTGTTGGACGCCCTGAATCAGACGATACCACTGGAAGGGTATTTGATCGTCGGGGCGATCATGTTCGCCATCGGCGCCTACGGAGCGCTGGTGCGGCGCAATGCCGTAGTGGTGTTCATGTGTATCGAGCTGATGATCAACGCCGTCAACCTCTCGCTGGTGGCCTTCTCGGACTACCTGCCGGACGCGGGCGGCGCGGGGGCGGGGTACGCGGTGCTGGTGATCGCGGTAGCTGCGGCGGAGGTCGCGGTCGGACTCGCGGTCGTGCTGGCCGTCTACCGCTCGCGCAAGACCGTGAACGTGGACGAAGTCAACCTGATGAAATGGTAGGGGGCGGCGGATGATCAGTGTCGGGCAGCAGCTTATCGTCGCGGCCATCCCGGTGTTGCCGGCGCTGGTCTTCGTGGTGCTGGCGCTCTTCGGACGATACCTCAGGGAGAGCGCCCAGTTCGTCGCCATCTTCGGGATTGCCACCTCGCTGGTGTTTAGTGTGTTCTCGCTGTACTTCGTTATACGCACGCAGACGCCGATAGACTTCGCGGTCGACTGGATCGACCTCGGCGCGGGCGGAGCGTTCCCGATGGGGGTCTACGTGGACGGGCTCGCGGCGGTGATGCTCGTGGTGGTGTGCTTCGTGAGCCTCATGATCCAGCTCTACAGCGGCGGGTTCATGCAGGGCGACAAACGCTTCGCCTGGTACTACGCGGTCCTCAACCTCTTCACCGCCTCGATGCTCGGGCTGGTGGTCGCGCCGAACTTCATCGAGCTGTACGTGTTCTGGGAGCTGGTGGGCCTATGCTCGTACCTCCTGATCGGGCACTGGTTCGAGAGGCCCTCCGCCGCCAGAGCGGCGCAGAAGGCTTTCGTCGTCACGCGCGTCGGCGACGCTGCGCTGTTTATAGGCATCATCATGTTCTGGCGGGCGACGGGGACGACGTCGTTCCAGGGCATCTCCGATGCGGCGCAGGCCGGGTTTATCGGGGGCTCGTTGTTCACGACGGCCGTGATCCTGGTCTTCGTCGGCGCAGTAGGCAAGAGCGCGCAGTTCCCGCTGCACGTGTGGCTCCCGGACGCGATGGAGGGCCCGACGCCGGTCAGCGCGCTGATCCACGCGGCGACGATGGTCGCGGCGGGCGTGTACCTGGTGGCGCGCACCTACGACATCTTCGTGCAGAGCCCCGCGGCGATGCTCGTCGTGGCGTACATCGGCGGGTTCACGGCGCTGATGGCGGCGACGATGGCGGTCACCAAGAAGGATATAAAGCGCGTGATCGCCTACTCCACCGTCTCGCAGCTGGGGTATATGATGCTGGCTCTGGGGATCGGCTCGTACACGGCGGGTATCTTCCACCTCTACAACCACGCCTTCTTCAAGGCGCTCCTGTTCCTCGGCGCGGGGAGCATCATCTACGCGATGAACAGCTACAATCTCACCGAGATGGGCGGGTTGCGGCGCCGGATGCCTGTCACGTTCTGGACGATGGTCGTCGCCGGGCTCTCGCTCGCGGGGATCTTCCCGCTTTCGGGCTTCTGGTCGAAGGACGCTATCCTCGCCGCGTCCTTCGAGGAACATTTTTATGTGTTGTACGCGATGGCTCTACTGACCGTCTTCCTGACGGCGTTCTACATCTTCCGGGCGATCTTTATGGCGTTCACGGGTGAGCCCCGAACCGAGGGCGCGCGCGAGGCCACGGAGTCGCCGGGGATCATGACCGGCCCGATGGTGCTGCTGGCCCTGCTCTCCGTGGTGAGCGGCTGGGTCGGCATCCCGGCGCTGCTCGGGACGGAGGAGGGCGGCTTTTTCGAGCGACTCGTGCAGCTCAGCCCGTTCGCCGACGAGACGCTGGCGCTCGAAGGCCACGAGTTCAGCTACGTGCTGGCGATAATCTCCATCGCCGCCGCGCTGCTGGGGATAGGGCTCGCCTACTTCCTGTACGTGCGGGAACCCGAGAGGGCGGCCGGGCTCGCGCGCCGGTTCGCTCCCGTTTACGCTTTCCTCGACAGAGGCTGGTACTTCGATGCGCTGTACGATGTGGTGTTCGTCCGGCCGGCGCTCGCGCTCGGTAGGGGCGTCAGGGAGTTCGACCGGCGGGCGCTCGGCGGCTTTGTCTCGGGCGTCGGGAGCGGTACTTCGGGGCTCGGGGAGAGGCTCAGGCGGCTGCAGACCGGCGGGGCGCAGAACTATGCGCTGTTCATCTTGGTGAGCGTGCTCGTCATCGGGGTGATCGTGGGGGCGCAGTACACGTTCCTCGTGGTCGCGCTCATCGCGCTGATAACCCTGGTCACCGTGGCGGTGGGGGCGCGGCTGTGATCACCACACTCACGATCTTCTTGCCGCTCGCGGGCGCCATCTTGATGCTCCTGCTCCCGCGCGTGACGGACGAGCGGACGGTCCGCTACTGGGCTCTGGGCGCGGCGGCGGTGCCGTTCTTGCTGGTGGTGTACGTGTACTTCGCGCATCGGGGCAGCCTCGACGCCCGGAGCCTGACGCAATCGTTCGACTGGATCCCCTCGCTCGGCATCGGCTACCGCGTGGGGCTCGACGGCCTCGGCTTCGGGATGTTCTTCCTCACGGCGCTGCTGACGCTCATCGCCGTCGTCGCGTCGTGGGACATTCGGGAGAACCTGAGGCAGTACTTCGCGATACTCTTCATCGCGGAGGTCGGGATGCTCGGGGTGTTCGCGGCGCAGGACCTCGTCCTTTTCTACGTGTTCTTCGAGATCACGCTCATACCCATGTACCTCATGGTCGGCGTCTGGGGTGACGAGAACAGACGACCGGCGGCGGTGAAGTTCTTCATCTACACGTTCCTCGGGAGCACGGTGATGCTGGCCGGCTTCTTGGCTCTGGGCATCCTCTCCGGGCCGAACTTCTCCATCGCGGCCCTGGACGGCGGCGGCAACCTCTCGCGCGCCGCCCAGATCGGGATAGCCGCCCCGATACTCTTCGGGCTGCTCGTGAAGGTGCCGGCGGTCCCGCTGCACAGCTGGCTCTTGGACGTGTATGTCTCCAGCCCGACGAGCACGAACGTGGTGCTCTCCGGCATCCTGCCCAAGCTCGGGACCTACGGGCTCATCAAGATCGCCGTCCCCCTCCTGCCGCAGGGAGTCGAGCCGTTCTTGCCGCTAGTCGCGGCTTTGGGAGCCGTGAACATCCTGTACGGCTCCTTCGTGGCGTTCGTGCAGCCGGACCTGAAGGCGCTCGTCGCGTACTCGTCCATCGGCACGCTCGGCTTCATCCTGCTCGGAATCTCCTCCGGAAACGCGGTCGGGCTGAACGGCGCGGTGATGCAGCAGGTCACGCACGGGCTCTACTCGGCGCTGCTGTTCATCCTCGTCGGGATCATCGCGGCGCGGGCTGGGACGCGCCGGATCTCGGAACTCGGCGGTCTCGCCGCCCGGATGCCTTGGGCCGGGGGCCTCTTGGTCCTCGGGGCTCTGGCGGCGATGGGGGTGCCGGGGTTGGCGGTGTTCGTCTCCGAGTTCATGAGCATCATGGGCGGGTACACCGCCTTTCCGGTACAGGGGGTGCTCGCGGCCGTAGGCATCCTCACGGGGGCGATGTACCTGTTGTACATGTTGCGGCGGACGGTCTTTGGGCCGATACCGCATGACCGGCCCGAGCTGGCCAAGGCGACCGACGCGGGACCCATCGAGATGGCGGCCATCGTGCCGCTCGCGCTGTTGCTCGTGGTCTTGGGGGTGTTTCCGGGTTTGCTGATCGGCGTCCAGCAGCCGGCCGTGGAGACCGTCCTGGCCGCGATAGGGGGTAGCTAACAATGGTAACGGCGCAGACCTTCGTCGGGCTCCTGCCCGAGATCTTGGCGTTCCTGTTCTCGATGTCCGTACTCATGATCGGGGTCTTCAGCCCCCGCTCCACGGGCCTCGTGGCCGGGCTCGCGGCCTTCGGTGCCCTGGCGACGTTCGTCACGACCGTCGTCCTCCTCCTGACGCGCTTCGAGGGCGAGTTTTTCGGCGGGGCTTACGTAGTGGACGACTTCGCGCTGTACTTCAAGCTGATCGTGGCGGTCTCGGCGTTCTTCGCCGTTCTGGCGGCGGCGCGCTGGTCGGGCCGGACGGGTGACGCGCCGGAGTACCTGACGCTGATCCTCTCGGTGGCGGTGGGGGCGATGCTGCTGGTCTCGATGCGCGACCTGTTCGGCGTATTCGTCGCCATAGAGCTGGCGACCATACCGTCCTACGCGCTCGTCGCCTTCGACCGCAGCCGCCGCGAGAGCTCCGAGGGCGGGATGAAGTACCTGCTCACAGGGGTGTTGGCCTCGTCGGTGTTGCTGTACGGGATCGTGCTGATCTACGGCGCCGCGGGCTCCGCCGACCTCGCCGAGATCGCGGGTTCCTTCACCGGCCGACTTACCCCGGTTGCCCTGCTCGGGCTGGTACTTCTCATCTCGGGCTTCGCGTTCAAGCTCTCGGCGGTCCCGTTCCACTTCTGGACCCCGGACGCCTACCAGGGCGCCCCCACGAGCGCCGCCGCGTTCCTCTCCGTCGCCCCGAAGGCCGCGACCTTCGCGATCCTGCTGCGCATACTCCTGGAAGGGATGCCCGCGGCCGCTCCGACGTGGACGGCGGTGATGGCGTTCCTCGCGATCCTGACGATGTTCGTGGGCAACCTGTTCGCCCTGCGGCAGCGTAACGTGAGGCGCATGTTGGCGTACAGCTCGGTCGCGCACTCGGGCTACATCCTGGCGGCGTTCGCGGCGTTGCAGGGGGCGGGGGTGGAGAGGGCGGTTCAGGCCGTGCTCATCTATATGGCCGCGTACCTGGTGATGAACCTGGGGGCGTTCTTTGTCATAGACCTCGTAGGCGAGGAGGCCAAGACCTACAACGGGCTCTTCAAGACGCGGCCCGGCGTCGCGTTGTGCATGGTCGTGTTCATGGCGGCGCTGGTCGGCATCCCGCCGTTCAGCGGGTTCTTCGGGAAGCTGTGGGTGATCATCGCGGGCGTGGAGGCCGGCTCGGCGGTCACCTACGTCGTCGTCGGCACTGTGGTCCTGAACAGCGTCCTCTCCGTCCCATACTACTTCGGCATCATCCGCAACATGTTCTTCGAGGAACCGGCGACGGACGCCGCGGAGCCGAAGGGTGTCGGGGCCGTGAAGTTCAGCGTCTACACCCTGGCCATCGCGACGACCGTCTTCATCCTCTTCGTCGGCCCGCTCGCGGCGCTGGCGCGAATATCGGGTTTGGGGTAGCAACGGCTCCGGGGACCGTGGGACGTTCCGCGTTGGGGACGCGCGCCTCTTTCTCCACCAGACGAGATCCCGCGCGGATCGGCCACTCGATGGTTGTTATGCTGGCCGGCCTTTACGAGGTAAGGAGAAGAAGCGCATGGCCGCTGTACTGCTCGTCGAGAAGAAAGAGGACGCCGCCCTGGAGGCGCGGGCCGCTTACGAGGACATCGAGGTGAACTTCAGGACCGTGCTCGACTGCTTCAAGGCGCTGGCGCACAAGCCGAGCTCGGTCGAGCCGGTGTGGAAGCTGCACAAGATCCTGATGATGGAAGGCGTTCTGGACCCCGCGTTGCGCGAGCTTATGGCGTTGAAGATAAGCGCCCTCAACCAGGCCCGTTACTGAGGCCCGCGCCACGCTGCCCTCGGGGTGGGGCAGATGGGGATAAGCGAGGAGAGAAGGTTGAGAGCCTGCACGACTACAAGGGAACGACCTCTTTAGCCCGGCCGAGCAGCTCGTCCTGGAGTACGTCGAGCAGCTCACACTGGAGCGGCGCACGGACCCGGAGCTCGAGGCGCGCCTCCGCGGCGGCAGGCACTTCGACGACCAGGGGCGGGTCGAGCTCACCCGCATAGGCGGCCTCTGGAACATGACGAACCGTCTCTTCAACTCGTTGGGCGTGGAGCTGGAGCCGTTCGTCGAGGCCACCCACCGCGAGCTTATGTACGGCACCTTCGGGAAACGGTAAGGAGGGGTATGGGCATGCCGCGCATACCGCTCGTTCGAGAGGACGACCCCTCGGCCCCACCCGAGGCGCGCGAGGTTCTAGAGGAGATCGAGGAGAAGCGCGGGTTCATCGTCAACGTCTGGCGGGCCCTGGCGAACCATCCCCAGATCGCCTCGGCGACGGTTGGTCTCTACACGACGGCGCGTGGGGGTGAGCTCACGCCCGCGGAGCGCGAGCTGGCGTACACAGTGACGTCAGTCGCGAACAGCTGCCACTACTGAATACCCACTCACGCGATGCTCTGTCGGAGCGTCGGGGTGAGCGAGGAGAAGCTGCGGCTCCTCGGCGACGAGGAGCCTCCCGAAGGGTATACACTCCGGCGGAGGAGGCATCGTCCGCTACGCGCGAAAGTGTACTCTAGAGCTCGTCGTGGACGACGAGAAGTACGGGGCGTTGGAGGAGCATTACGCGCGCGAGCAAAGCATGGAAGTCTGGGCGCGCGTCGGGGTTGCTAACATGATGATCAACCGCTTCCACGCCACCTTCCACACCGACGTGGACGAGGAGATCATGGCCGCCGTCGCGGCCGGGGACCGAGCCGCCGGGGCCTGCGCCATCGCGCTCCCGACGTCCCCGGCGAACAACGGCGCCCAGGCGACGCTACCTAGCCGGAGGGCCCATGAGGAAACGTGGTCCAACGCCGGGGCTGGCACAGACCGGGGGTTTGTTGTAACCTACGCGCCGCTATGAAGGCTGTCATTCTGGTGGGTGGTCAGGGGAGCCGGCTGCGGCCGATCACGTTCGACGTGCCCAAAGCCATGGTTCCCCTGCGGAACCGCCCGTTCATGGGCTACATGGTGGACTTCTTGAAGAGGGGCGGCTTGAGCGGGGCGGTGCTCTCGTTGGGGTACTTGCCGGACCCGATCCAGTCGTACTTCGACGCTCAAGACCTAGACGGCTTCTCGATGGACTACGCGGTCGAGGACCGGCCTTTAGGGACGGCGGGCGGCATCAAGAACACCGAAGCGTACCTGGACGGGGAGGCTTCGGTAGTGGTGAATGGGGACGTGCTCTCGGGGATCGACCTCGGCCAGGCGGTGGCGGCACACCAAGCCACGGACGCCCTCGCGACGATCACGCTCACGAGCGTCGAGGACCCGACGGCCTACGGGCTCGTGGAGGTGGACCACGACATGCTGGTTCACCGCTTTTTGGAGAAGCCCGCTGCGGACGAGGTGACGACGAACCTGGTCAACGCCGGCGTGTACGTGTTGGAGCCAGAGGTACTGGGCATGATCCCGGCCGGCCGCGAGGTTTCGATAGAGCGTGAGATCTTCCCGGAGCTCCAGGCCGCGGGCAGGCTGCGCGCGCACGTCTCCTCCTCCTACTGGCGCGACATCGGCACGCCGCGCAGCTACCTCGCCGCCTCCCACGACGTCCTCTCCGGAGCCGTCGGAGCCGGGGAAGGCTTCGAGTATCTTCAGGTAGACGGCTCGGTAAGACGCGAGAAGGGCGTGAAGATCCTGCCGCCGGTCTCCGTGGCGGTCGGATGCGTCCTCGGGCGGAGCGCGACGGTCGGGGGACGCTCGGCCCTGGGCCAGGATTGCGTCGTCGGCGAGGGTGCGGTCGTCGAGGGGAGCATCCTCTTCGACGGGGCCTGTATCGAGCCCGGCGCGGTAGTACGCGGTTCCATCATCGGCCCGCACGCCCGCGTCGGCGAGAACGCTATCGTCCGCGGCCTCTCGGTCCTGGGCGCCGGATGCGTCGTCGGCGAGGGGAACGTCCTCGACCAGGGCGTGCGCATAAATCCGGGCGTGGTCTTGCCCCCTAGGAGCATGAGCTTCTAGGAGCGTGTCAGCACTTCAGCTTGTCGGCTTTTGGGCTCCTCACCAACGACACTTCGCCCGCCTACCGGCAAAGAACGTGTTGTCGGCACGGCCGCTGCGGAACTTCGACCCTGCCACTCGGCGACGAGCCCGGTTCTCTTGCTGACCGGCTATCTAAACGCCCTCGCCGACCTTTTCTATCCCCAGCGTTGCGTCGGATGCTCGCAGCGGGCGAGCGACGTGCTCTGCCGTCCTTGCTTCGAGGCGCTGCCGCGTATCACGCCGCCGGTCTGCGGGCGATGCGCAACGCCGACGGCGTTCGAGGTCTACGGGTGCGACGCGTGCCGCAACACGGACTTCGCCTTCGACGGGGCGCGAGCGTCCTTGAGGTATGAGGGTGTCGGGGAGGAGCTCGTACACGCGCTCAAGTACCGGGGCTACGGGCCGGTAGTGGAGAGGGTGATGGCGCCGCTGATGGCGGTCGCCGTCGCGGGGGAGCGGTTCGACGCGGTGGTCCCGGTGCCGCTGCACCGGACGCGCCTGCTCAAGCGGGGCTTCAACCAGGCGGAGCTCATGGCCCGCGCCGTCGCGGGGAGGATAGGCGCGCCCTTTTCCGATAAACTGCGGGCTGTGCGGGGAACGAGGGACCAGGTCGAGCTTACGGCCGGCGAGCGAGAGGAGAACGTCGCGGGGGCCTTCGGAGCGCGGGGACGATTAGCGGGCAGGATCCTGCTGGTGGACGACGTCCTCACCACCGGCGCGACCCTCAACGAGTGCGCCGGTGTCTTGAAGCAGGCCGGGGCGGCGGAGGTGCACGCCCTGACGTTGTGCCGGGCGATCTAGCCGGTCAGCCGGTCCGCTAGTCGTCCGGTCAGCGACGCTGGTCAGCAACGTGAAGAAGCCGATCGGCTGAGGTGTTGACCGGCTGAAATGCTGACGAGCGGTCGACCGAAGGGAGGCCAACTTGGACATCACGGTAAAGGGACGCAACGTCCCGGTGACGGAGGCGCTGGAGCGGTACGCGCGGGAGAAGGTCGGGCGGATCGCGAGGTTCTTCGACGATAGTGGCAGCGACACGCGGGCGGAGGTAGAGCTCCTCCACGAGCGCAACCCCGCTAACCCCGTCCCCGAGGTCGCCGATGCGACGCTGTTCGTCGGCGGCACGGTCTTGAAAGCCCGCGAGGAGTCGGCGGACATGTACGCCTCTATAGACCTCATGTCCGACAAACTCGAGCGGCAGGTCAAACGCTACCGGGGGCGCCAGCTCGACCGCTGGCACGGCCAGAAGGCGAGGCGCGCTCGGGGTGAGGACCTGCCCTTCGAGGATCAATTGGAAGAAGGCGGGGAAGAGGAGGAGGCAGAGGTCGCGGCCCGGATCGTGCGCACCAAGCAGTTCGTGATGAAGCCGATGTCGCCGGAGGAGGCGGCGTTGCAGATGGAGTTGCTCGACCACGCATTCTTCGTGTTCACCAGCGCGGATACGGGGGACGTAAATGTGGTATACCGGCGGCGTGACGGGAATTACGGGCTTATAGAGCCCGCTAGAGGTTAGCAGGCGAGACGGCCGCACCCGTTTCGTGGCCGGGTGAGGAAAGAACCTTTGAGTAATCTGCTTACGAGGATCCTGCGCATGGGCGAGGGTCGCAAGGTCAAGGCGCTCCAGAAGAGCGTGGAGGCCGTGACCGCCCTCGAACCCGAGGTCGAAAAGCTCTCCGACGACGCTCTGCGCGCCAAGACCGACGAGTTCCGCGCACGCCTCGAAGGGGGCGAGACCCTCGACGACATCCTGCAAGAAGCCTTCGCGGTCGTGCGCGAGGCGTCGAGGAGGACGCTCGGGATGCGTCCCTTCGACGTGCAGGTGATGGGCGGGATCGTCCTGCACCAGGGCAAGATCTCCGAGATGAAGACCGGCGAGGGCAAGACCCTGGCCGCCACCATGCCCGTCTACCTCAACGCCCTCTCCGGCAAGGGCGTCCACGTCGTCACCGTCAACGACTACCTGGCGAGGCGCGACGCGAGCTGGATGGGTGAGGTCTACAGCTTCCTCGGCCTCTCCGTCGGCCTCATACAGGACGGAATGGGCTTCGAGGAGCGCAAAGTCGCCTACGCCGCCGACGTCACCTACGGCACCAACTCCCAGTTCGGTTTCGACTACCTGCGCGACAACATCGCTACCCGCGTCGACCACCTGGTCCAGAGGGAGCTCAACTACGCCATCGTGGACGAGGTGGACTCCATCCTCATAGACGAGGCTCGTACCCCCCTGATCATCTCTGGACTCCCCGAGAGCGCCGCCGATACCTACTACCGCTTCGCCGCCATCGTGCCGCGCCTGAAGGACGGCGAGGACTACGAGGTGGACGAGAAGAAGCGGCAAGTAGCCCCCACCGAAGAGGGCGTGGAGAAAGTCGAGAAGGCGCTCGGCGTAGAAAACCTCTACGACGACGTGAACACGAACCTCGTCAACCACCTCAACCAGGCCTTGCGGGCGCACACGCTGTACCGCAAGGACAACGAGTACATCGTCAGGGACGGCAACGTGTTCATCGTGGACGAGTTCACGGGGCGTGTTTTGGAGGGGCGGCGTTACTCCGAGGGGCTGCACCAGGCGATCGAGGCCAAGGAGGGGGTGGAGATCCGGGAGGAGAACCAGACGGTCGCCACGATCACGATCCAGAACTTCTTCCGCCAGTACGACAAGCTCGCGGGCATGACCGGCACGGCGGCCACCGAGGCCGACGAGTTCATGCACATCTATGAGATGGGCGTCGTCTCCGTGCCCACGCACAAGGAGATGATCCGCGACGATAAGGACGACCTCGTCTACAAGAGCCAGAAGGCGAAGTACGCGGCGGTCGTCGAGGACCTGGTCGAACGTCACAAGGAAGGCCAGCCGGTCCTCGTTGGTACCGTCTCCGTCGAGGTCTCGGAGCTCATCTCCACGCTCCTCAAGCGGCGCGGCATCAAGCACGAGGTCCTCAACGCCAAGCAGCACGAGCGGGAGGCGGAGATCATCGCCAACGCCGGCGAGAAGGGGTCCGTCACCATAGCGACGAACATGGCCGGGCGCGGGACGGACATCAAGCTCGGGGAAGGCGTCGCGGCTCTGGGCGGCCTGTACGTCCTCGGCACCGAGCGCCACGAGTCCCGGCGCATAGACAACCAGCTCCGGGGGCGTTCGGGGCGCCAGGGTGATCCCGGCGAGTCGCGGTTCTACCTGTCGTTCGAAGACGACCTCTTGCGCCGCTTCGGCGGGCAGCGGATGCAGGGCGTGATCGAGCGCATCGGGCTGGAGGAGGACGTGCCGATCGAGGCGGGTATGATCTCTGGCTCGGTGAGGCGCGCCCAGGAGCAGGTCGAGAGCCAGAACTTCCAGATCCGCAAACGCATCCTCGAGTACGACGACGTCCTCAACAAGCAGCGCGAGGTGATCTACGCCATAAGGCGCGACGTCCTCATGGGCGGCGACGTGGACACGCTGGCCTATGTCGAGGAGGTGCTCTCGGAGGCCGTCGGCCGCTACGTGCGCGACGATTACCCGGAGAACTGGGACCTGGAGGCCCTCTCGGCGGAGGTCAACCGCTTCTACCCGAGCCGCATAGACTTCCAGGGCCTCGACCTGGAGAGCATCACGGGCGAGCAGGTCCAGGAGATGGTCCTGGAGGACGCACTCGCGCGTCTGGAGGAGCGCAAGGCGGAGTGGGACGAGCGGATGGAGGTCCTGCGCAAGCGCGGCCTGATCCGGACGGACGGTATCGAATCTTTCGGGGAGGCCGAACGCCGGACGCTCCTCTCCATCGTGGACTCTCGCTGGCGCGAGCACCTCTACGAGATGGAGGCGTTGCGTGAAGGCATCGGCTGGCGCGGCCTCAGCCAGAGGGACCCCCTGGTCGAGTACAAGCGCGAGGGCTTCGACATGTTCCAGGAGATGGAGCTGGGCCTCAAGGAGGACTACGTCACCTACATCTTCCGCGTCGAGAACGTGAAGCTCAGGGAGGAGCCCGAGCAGCAGCAGCTCTCCTACAGCGGCGGCGGCGAGGAGCCCAACCAGCGTCCGAAGAGCCCGCGCAGGGCCAACGCCGCGAAGGTCGGGCGCAACGACCCGTGCCCCTGCGGCTCGGGCAGGAAATTCAAGAAGTGTCACGGCATGCCCGGGGCCCCGCCCCTCAACGTCCCGATCAGCGGCCCAGCGGGCCGCTCGACCGATGTGGGCTAGTTGTCCGAGCTGAGGGAAACGTCGGAGCTTAGGGACGCGGCCTCTGGGCTGGAGGGACGTCTGACCGAGCTGGAGCGGTTCTTCGACGTGGAGGCGTTGCGGGGACGGGCCGCGCGGCTCTCGGAGGAGATGAGCCGGCCCGGCTTCTGGGACGATCAGGAGAGGGCCAGGGAGGTGTCCGCCGGATTCTCGCGCGTCGAGGGTCGGCTGCGGATGCTCGACGACCTGCGAGCGCGCCTCGCTGACTCGGGGGAGTTGTTAGAGCTCGCCGAGGGGGACGAGGACCTGCTGGGCGAAGTCGCCGAGGAGCTGGGGCGGGTCCAGAGGGCTTTAGAGGAGCAGGAGGTCGCGCGGCTCTTCAGCGGCCCCCACGACGAGGGGGATGCCATCCTCACGATCAACTCCGGCGAGGGCGGGGTGGACTCGCAGGACTGGGCGGAGATGCTCGCCCGGATGTACCGGCGGTGGGCCGAGCGGCGGAGCTTTGGGCTGGAGGTGATCGAGTACACGTTTGGCGACGAGGCCGGCATCAAGAGCGCCACCTACTCGGTCTCCGGAGAGCACGCCTTCGGCCTCCTCTCCGCCGAGCGCGGGGTGCACCGGCTGGTGCGTATAAGCCCCTTCGACGCCCGGGGGAGGCGACACACCAGCTTCGCGGAGGTCGCGGTCGCCCCGGTCATCGACGAGGCGGTCGAGGTCGAGGTAGACGAGAAGGACCTCAAGGTGGACACCTACCGCGCCTCCGGGGCCGGCGGACAGCACGTCAACAAGACCGACTCGGCGGTTCGCATAACGCATCTGCCGACGGGCATCGTCGTGCAGTGCCAGAACGAGCGCAGCCAGCACCAGAACCGCGAGGTGGCCATGCGGGTCTTGAGGGCGCGGCTCTTCGAGCGCGAGCGGGAGAGGCGGGAGGAGGAGATCTCCGCGCTCAAAGGCGAGAGGTCGGATGTGGGGTTCGGGTCCCAGATCCGGTCCTACGTCCTCCACCCCTACAAGATGGTCAAGGACCTGCGCACGGGCGAGGAGACGGCGAACGTGGACCGCTTCCTCGATGGCGAGATCGACGACTTTATTTACGCTTACCTGAAGAACCAGGCCGCGCATTAGGTTCCTCGGTGTACTCCTCGCGACCGCCCTTATTCTGGGTGTCGTCCTCGTCGCTGGCGTCTACCTGTTCCTCCCGCTCCTCTTCGAGGGCCTGACGTCGCAGAGCCTACAGCGGCAGTACGCGACGAGCGCTCCTCCCGAGGTGGACCTCTACAGGGACCCGGCGAGCCTCTTCTCCCGAAGCTACGACGGGGGGCGGATGGTCCTGCCCGAGGCCGACTTCGGCGGCGTGTACCCCGACCGGGTGACGGTGGATCTGGCGCCCTTCGAGATAGACCTGCTGGGGAGCGCGACGACCGGCCGGATCGTGACCGAGGGTCCGCTCTCCGGTACGGTCGGGGCGGAGCTCTCCGAGGAGGAGGTGAGCCGCCTCGCGTGGGAGGGATCGTATGGCAGCTCTTTCTCCTTGATCGGCGTGGACGTCGAGGAGGGGCTGGTGGTCGCGCGGACCGAGGCGGCGGTGCTCGGCCAGGTGGTGCCGGTCTCGGTGGGGGGGAGCGTGAGCGTCCAGAACGGCGTGCTGGTCTTCGAGCCGGAGCGAGTCGAGGCGTCTGGCCTGGAGGTTCCCGAACAGCTGACCGCACGGTTGCTCCAGGGAACGAGCTTCGCGTACCCCATCGAGGAGGTGCCTCCCGGGATCATCATCACCGGCGTGGAGGCCGAAAAGGACCGGCTCGTCCTCACCGGCGAGGCGAGCGGCTTGCAGGTCGGGTAGATTTCGGTTGATAGCCCGCGCGGCCTTTGCTAAGGTTCACGGCGGCCGGCGAGGCTCCGGAGGGGGAGCCGGCGGTTTTGGAGAGAGTTGGTCGCGATCCCTCGCCACAAAGCCCGCCGCCAAAAAGAGAGTAGCGGCGCGGCGTCGGAGCAGCCCGGCGCGGGCAAACCGTTAGGCCCGCCGGCCACGTCTTCTGGAGAGAGCATTGATCCACTTCAGCAACGTCAGCAAGGTCTACGGCAAGAACATCGTGGCCCTGGACCACGTGGACCTCGGGATAGAGTCCGGGGAGTTCGTCTTCCTGGTGGGCGCCAGCGGCTCGGGCAAGTCCACGATGGTGCGCCTCATCCTCAAGGAGTTGGAGCCCTCGGCCGGCGGGATCACCGTCAACGGCGTCCGGCTCTCGGCCATCCCGCGCCGCGGCATCCCCAGGCACCGCCGCTCGATAGGCTGCGTCTTCCAGGACTTCAAGCTCCTGCCCAACAAGACGGCCGCCGAGAACGTCGCCTACGCCATGGAGGTCACCGGCCAGAGGCCGCGCACCATACGCACCAAAGTCCCCCAGATCCTGGATCTTGTCGGCCTGCGCGACCAGATGGAGAAGTTCCCGGACCAGCTCTCCGGCGGCGAGCAGCAGCGCGTCTCCATAGCGCGCGCCTTCGTCAGCCAGCCGCCCATCCTCATCGCCGACGAGCCGACCGGGAACCTGGACCCGGATACGAGCGTGGGAATCATGCAACTTCTGCATCGCATAAACCGTATCGGCACCACCGTCCTGGTCGCCACCCACGACCGGGAGATGGTGGACGTGATGCGAAAGCGCGTGGTCGCCCTGGAGAACGGGCGCATCGTGCGCGACAAGGCGAGGGGGGTATACGCCGATGAGGTTTAACTGGGGCTTCTTCGTGCGCGAGGCGCTAAAGGGCCTGCGCCTGAACCTGATCATGAGCGTCACGGCGGTGACGACGACGGCGGTGTGCATCCTCATCCTGGGGGCCGGCCTCCTGGTCAGCGCGCACGTCCAGGGGATCATTCGCCAGGTCGGGGAGGGCGTGGAGATCACGGCCTTCTTCCCGAAGAACGCCTCGCCGGAACGCATAGACCAAGCGCGCCGGGCGGTCGAGGGCTTCCCGGAGGTCGAGGAGGTCGCCTACGTCTCCAGGGAAGAGGCCCTCAGGCGCCTGAGGACCAACTTTGCCGAGCAGCCCGAGGTCGTGGAGGGCCTCGGCAGCAACTTCTTGCCGGCCTCGCTCGAGATAAAGCTTAAGGATCCGAGCTACGCGGAAGGGGTCGCCGTGAAACTCGAGGGTGCGGGCTTCCGGGAAGAGGACCTCAACTACCCGCAGCAGACCATAAACGAGCTCAACCGCATAACTGGTTACATCGTGTGGGCCTTGAGGGCGGCGACGGCGCTGTTCCTCGTGGCGAGCGTCTTGCTCATCTCCAACGCCATAAGGCTCTCTATTTTTGCGAGGCGCAAGGAGATAGAGGTGATGAAGCTCGTCGGCGCCTCGGACGGATTCGTCAGGTGGCCCTTCGTCATAGAGGGCCTTGTGCAGGGTCTGATCGGGGCGACCCTGGCTGCCCTTGTCGTGTTGTGGGTGAACGCCCTCTTCGTCGAGTGGGCGCAGAACGCCGTGCCCCTCCTCGGCGTCTCCTCTGCCGCCGTGAGCACGCTGTCGGTCTTCCTGATACTCGTCGTCGTAGGCGTCGCCATCGGTGTCTTCGGCAGCTTCATGTCCGTCCGGCGCTTCCTAAAGGTTTAATAGAGCCGGTCGGTACTTCACAACCTGCTGTCGGCGTGTCAGCAAACCTTACGGACGTGAAGCCGGAAACGCTGTACGCAGCCCTTCGTAAGCCTCGCTGCCCGAACAACGGCACTCGCGTGGGCAACACGCTCGACCAAGAGCTGGCGGGCTGAAATGCCGACCAGCTGGCCGGCCCGGGTGGTAGACTCAACGGGTGTTCGAGCGCGTAGAGCGACCCCTTCTGGCGCCGTGATCCTGCCGGCCCAGCTGGTCCGCCGGGGCAAGTACTCGGTGGCCGATCCCCTTTTCGTCGAGGAGCGGCGCCCGGTCTTGGTCGCCCGCAAGCTCAGGCGCGGCGCGGAGGCCGGCGACATCGTGCTCGTGCGCGCCCGCGAGAAGGCCCGTAGCTTGCGTGGTGAAGTGACCAAGGTCCTGGGCTCCCCGGAAGACCCGCGCAACGTCTACGATGCGCTCTTCGCCTCTATCGAAACCTCGCGTACCTTCTCCCCGAAGGTCGAGGAGGAGGCCGTCGTGTTGGCCCGCAAGGACGCGGGCGGAGGGCGCGAGGACCTGCGTGACCTCCCCACCGTCACCATAGACGGCCAGGACGCCAAGGACTTCGACGACGCCGTCTCCGTCGAGCGAACGGGCGACGGCTACCGCGTGCACGTCCACATCGCCGACGTGACCCATTACGTGCGGCCCGGTAGCCTGCCGGACAGGGAGGCTCGCAGGCGCGGCAACTCCGTCTACCTGCCCGGGACCGTTGCCCCGATGCTCCCGAGGGCCCTCTCCGAGGGCGTCTGCTCGTTGAGGCCGGACGAGGAGAAGGTTGCGGTTACCGTCGAGATGGAGGTCGCCGCTTCGGGCGAGGCGAGGAGCGCCAGGGCGTACCGGAGCCTCATCAGGAGCGACGCGCGGCTGACCTACGAGGGGGTGGACGCGTTCCTGCGCGGCGAGGGCGAGGTTCGGCAGTCCGAGCTGGTGCGGGCGGCTTACGAGCTGTCGCGCAGGCTCAAGACGCGGGCGGCGGTGCGGGGTAAGCTGGAGCTCGGCGGGCGCGAGCCGGAGTACGAAATGGACGAGAAGGGGGTGCCCGTCTCCGCGAGAGTACGACGCTCGACGCCCGCACGCGGCCTCATAGAGGAGCTGATGATTCTCGCCAACGAGCAGGTCGCGAAGATGCTGCGGGGCAGAGGTGCGGGCCAGTCGAGGCCTGGCGGGGTGTACCGGGTACACGAGCGGCCGGACCTGGAGGACATGGAGATCCTGGGCGAGAGGCTCGCCGCCGTGGGGATGGACGTCGAGCCGACACCGGAGAACCTTGGCCTCATCGCCCAGCAGGCCAAATCCGACGCGGTTGGCTACCTGATCCTGCGCTCCCTCCCCCGCGCTTTCTACTCGCCCGCTCCTTTGGGCCACTTCGGCCTGGCGCTGGAGGACTACGCGCACTTCACAAGCCCGATCCGGCGCTACTCCGACGTCCTCGTCCACCGCGCCCTCCTCGGCGACGTGGAACCGCCGCCGCATGACCTGCTCTCGGCTGCCGGCGAGGTCTCCGAGCGCGAGTGGCGGAGCACGGTCTGCGAGCGAACAGCCGACCAGTACACGCTGATGTGGCTGATGCGCGACCGCGTCGGCGACACGATGGAGGGCGTCGTCGTGAGCACCGCCGCTTTCGGACTCTTCGTCGAACTCGAAACCGGGGCGACGGGCCTCGTCCACGTCAGCAAGCTCCCCGGCTGGTGGGAACTGGAACCCAGCGGCGTCGTCCTCTCCAACGACGCCATCGGCGCCTCCTACCGGGTTGGGGACAGGGTGTTGGTAGAGTTGATCGACGTGCTGCCGCTGATGCAGCGGGCGGAGTTGAGGGTGGTGAAGCGGCTGTGAACGGCGGAGGCGCCAGGACCTACGCGCGCAACAAGAAGGCGCTGCACGACTTCGCCATCGAGGAGACCTACGAGGCCGGCCTGCAGCTCACCGGCCCGGAAGTCAAGTCCATCCGCGCCGGGCGGGCGAACCTCAAGGAGAGCTACGCCCGCGTCAGGGAGGGGGAGGTGTTCCTGATCGGGGCGCACGTCTCGCCCTACGAGAACGCGACACACCGCCAGCAACTCCCGACCCGCGACCGCAAGCTGCTCTTGCACCGCAAGGAGATCGACCGTCTAACCGGCAAGGCGCAGGAGGACGGCAAGACGCTCATCCCCCTGAGGCTCTACGACAAGGGCGGCAACGTGAAGCTGGAGATAGCGGTCGCCAGCCGTAAGAAGCAGTACGATAAGCGGCGCGAGATCGCCAAGAAGACCGCAGACCGCGAGATCGAACGCGCCATGAAGGAACGCCTGCGCAGCTAGCCAGGGCGGCCAGCCAAAGCGCGCAGCGACCCCCGTTTGAAGGAACCCCTCCAAAACGGTATAATTACTCCCGTCAAGGGGGCGTATCGGCTTCGACGGGAGCGGTCAGCGTCCTGTGAGACGAGCCGAGTTTGCTGGAGACTCGTTAAACGCCGGCGACAAAAGATACACGCCGACACTGAATTGGCTATGGCTGCCTAACTAACCTGAGCAGCCCATCGGTCCGGGTGGCCCACGACCCGGTTCCCGGTGTCATCTTAGTGGGCTCACCTCGCGGGTCCTGGCCCGGGGCACGCGGGGGACACTCAACGGGCTAGCCTCCCGGCGGCGCCCCGGTCCGTCGGGTAAGGCGAAAACAAACCGGGAGCTAAGCTCGTAGAATCTCACGGACGGCGCGCTCGCGGACGCGGGTTCGAATCCCGCCGCCTCCACTAATTGTGGCCCGCCACGACGGCGGGCCTTTTTTATTTGATTAGGCACTTGAGCGGAGAGCTACCGAGCATTGTGCGGGTTAGTTTGGTAACGCATAATGAGTTATGAGCCGTGGGTCTACAGGATTGGGGAGGCTACGGTGTATTGTTCGAGTTGTGGAGCGCAGAACGATGAGAGCGCCACCCGGTGCTTCAACTGCGGCAATGTCCTGCGGCGGATAGAGACACCCACCATGGGCGTTCCGCCGCCGCCGGAGATGGCCGGAGGAAGCGCCCCTGCCGCACCGACTCGTCTTGCGGGAGCGATCGTGCTGACGATCATCAACTTCGTGCTTTTCTTCTTCGGCTTCCTTACGCTCCTCAACCTCTTCAACTTCCTCGGCGTCATCACGGGCGTAATAGCTATTGTCTTTGCGGCGCAGGTTAGTGGCAGGCTCAACAGTGGGAACTACGCGCGGGCGCCGTGGAGGCGCCGAGGGTGGCGAGGACCCTGAACTGGGTTTCCCTCGGAATTCTGGCGCTCGGCGTTGTCTACATCGCTATCCTCGTAATCATCTTCCTGATCGTAATAGTCGCCGCCGCTGCCGGGTCGGCGTAGAATGAACGTGGCGGGGACCGAAGAATGCCCGAGTGGTGCGCTCTGGCTGTCACGCGGGTAATCTCGGACGACGTTCGAGCTTGGTCCTTGCGATGGGATCGCCGCCGAATCCATGGGGAGTTTCAGAGTTTAGGGGCGCAGGCCGGTGAGGAGTCTTCGGCGGGTAGGCGTAGGGGGCATATAAGGCGGGTCCGACGGATATAATGCGCCTCCGTGAGCGATCCCAGACCCATAGGCGTATTCGATTCTGGGGTGGGTGGGCTGACCGTCCTCTCGGAGATACGCGACAGGTTGCCCTACGAGCACACCGTCTACTTCGGGGACACGGCGAGGGTGCCCTACGGTGTCAGGGACCTGGCGGAAGTGAGGTGGTTCGCGTTCGAGATCATCCGCTATCTCGTGGATATGGACGTGAAGCTGGTGGTGATAGCGTGCAACACCGCGACGGCCGCCGCCCTGAAGGCCACGCAGCGGACCTTCGACGTGCCCATCATCGGCGTGATAGAGCCCGGCGCCCGCGCCGCGGTGCTGGAGACGCGCAACCGGCGCGTGGGCGTCTTAGCGACGCAGGGCACGGTGAGGAGCGGGGCCTACCGGCGGGCCGTGGCTTCTTTAGACGCCGGCATCGAGGTCTACGAGCAGGCCTGCCCGGAGTTCGTGCCGCTCATCGAGAGGGGCATCGTGGGCGGTCCCGAACTAGAGGGAGTCACGAGGGGCTACCTCTTGCCCCTCAAGCAGCGGGGGACAGACGCCGTGATCCTTGGGTGTACGCACTACCCGCTCATCTCCGCTACCATCAACCGTGTGTTGGGTCCGGAGGTGCGCCTGATCTCCTCCGCCGGCCAGACCGCCCTCGAGGTCGCCCGCGTCCTCTCGCGCCGCGGCTTCTTGAGGCGCCCGAAGCGCCCGGAGGACAAAGGGCGCTCCACTTACATCTGTAGCGCCGACCCCGAAGAGTTCGCCATCCTGGGAAGCCGCTTCCTCGGGGAGGAGATAAGGGCCGACTCGCCCGCCGCCGCACTCTAGGGTAGCCTGAGGGGAGCCAGGCGGGAAGCCATCCGCGCTCTGGTATACTCGTGTCCGGTCTCGGGCGGGGCGTGGCGCAGCCTGGTAGCGCACCTGCTTTGGGAGCAGGGGGTCGGAGGTTCAAATCCTCTCGCCCCGACCGCGCGGGACGCGTGCGGGTGTAGCTCAACGGTAGAGCCCCAGCCTTCCAAGCTGGTTATGGGGGTTCGATTCCCCTCACCCGCTCTCGGGTCTCGGGTGGTTAGCCCGAACCTGCAAGGCGCCCGTAGCTCAGGGGACAGAGCAGCGGACTTCTAATCCGCCGGTCGCAGGTTCGAATCCTGCCGGGCGCGCCTCGAAAAATGGCATTTTTGCAGGAGAAATATGAACAAGGAGAAGGCCCCGGCGAGAGAGCCGGGGCCTCTTTACTGCAACCGTACTGCAACCCGTCGGACGTAGATCGTTGAGCATTGCGCTTGGCGAGAGGGCCGAGGGGAGGGCGAGAAGAGCGTCGGCAACGATCCACCGAGGAGCTCGGGGGCCCGCACGGACGGCTGCGTTCTTGGGAGGGCGCCGTTGGCGTCGGGACCGTAGCCCGAAACGCTGGTCA
>JADDPV010000258.1 GCA_016781705.1 Rubrobacter sp. | reverse complement strand
CTATGACTTCTATATTCAGGGTGGCTCCTCAAGAGATGGATACTAGCGGAAACGCCCCTCGGCGAGGGGTGCGCCGGCACTCGATGCTTCGCTAACACTACATAATGACGCTGGATTCGACCATCCCGCCCGCCGCGCCAAACCCGTCCGGCCCCCCTAACTCCTCGCGCCCAGCTCGCTTTCATAGAGCCCTCGCCTCTTCAGGCTCTCGGGCATGGATGGTGCGGCCCCTCTATGCCACGCTGAGCTCCGTACGGTATCTCACCAGGCTCCGCCGGCCGTCCAGCGCGCCGGGTTCCAGCTCCGCTACCATGAACGCCTCTTCCGGGACCCCATATTCGCTGCGGAACCCTTTGGACGCGGCCGTCACAAAGCCGAAGCGGCGGTAGTAGGCGGGGTCCCGAGGACGAAGATTGCCCCGGCACCCGCCCTGCGGCACCTGCAGAACCCCACGGAGACCAGGCGCGAGCCGACACCTCGCCGCTGCCGAGCGGGGAGCGCGGCCAGGGGCGCGAGACCGAAGGCGGGGAACCCAAAGGGCTCAGGTCTAAGCAAAACTGGGCCGAAAAGGGCATAGCCTACTACGATGCCCTCTTCAAAGGTCACCAGCGAGATCAGCGGGCCATCGGTCTCCCGCAGCGCTTCGACGATGCCGGCCTCCTCGGGCCGCCCGAAGGGCGCCTCGTTTACCGCTCGAACGCCCTCGCGGTCCCCGGGCGCCTCGACGCGGACGGCTACCATAGTAGTCAGGGAGCCGGGGAGATGGCCCGGTCGAGGTCGGCTATGAGGTCGTCCCCATTCTCGATGCCGACCGAGAGGCGCATCAGGCCGTCCGTTACGCCCCGTGCCTCGCGCTGCTCCCTCGGGATCGCCGCGTGCGTCATCGTCGCCGGGTGGGTTATGAGCGACTCTACACCTCCCAGAGACTCGGCGAAGTGGAAGAGTCGCGTCTTCTGCACCGCCGCGTAGGCCGCCTCCGCTCCACCCTTCAAGGTGAACGAGACCATCCCCGAGAAGCCCGACATCTGCCGCTTGGCGAGTGCGTGCTGGGGGTGCGTCGGAAGGCCAGGATAATTGACCGAGGCGACCTCCGGGTGGTCCTGGAGGAACCCGGCGACGGCGAGGGCGTTCTCCTCGTGCTGGCGCATGCGCACGGCGAGGGTCTTCAGCCCGCGCAGCACGATCCAGGAATCGAACGGCCCCGGCACCGCCCCGGCGGCGTTCTGGTAGAACTTGATCTTCTCCCAGAACCTCTCGTTCGAGGTCGCGACCGCCCCACCCACCACGTCCGAGTGCCCGCCCATGTACTTCGTCGTCGAGTGGACCACGACGTCCGCCCCCAAAGCCAGCGGGTTCTGGAAGTAAGGCGACGCGAACGTGTTGTCCACCGCCACGACCGCCCCCCGCTCGTGCCCCATCTCCGACAACTCCCTTATGTCCGAGAGCGTCAGCATCGGGTTCGTCGGCGTCTCCAGCCACAGCAGCTTCGTCTCCGGGCGTAGGGCCCTCTCGACGGAGGCGGGGTCGGTGGTGTCGGCGTAGGTGAAATCGAGGCCGGCCTGCCGCGGCAGCACCTTGTCGAAGAGGCGGTAAGTACCGCCGTAGAGGTCGTCGCCCGCCACGACGTGGTCGCCCGCCTCGAGGATACTCAGGGTCGCCGTCGTCGCCGCCAAGCCGGAGGCGAAGGCCAGACCGTAACGGGCGCCCTCCAGGGAGGCGACGCACTCCTCCAGCGCCGTCCGGGTCGGGTTGGCGGTGCGGCTGTACTCGTAGCCCTTGTGCTGTCCGGGCGCTTCTTGCGTGTAGGTGGAGGTCTGGTAGATCGGGGTTATCGTCGCGCCGGTCGCGGGGTCCGCGCCCTGCCCGGCGTGGATGGCCCGCGTGGCGAAGCCACTCTCGTCGAACGCCATCTATCTATCCCTCCTCGAAGACGCGGTAGGGCTTTTTCAGGTCCTCGGCGGTGATGTCGGAGTTCTCGAAGAGCCATTCGTCGCTGAAGACTTTGGAGACGTAGTTGCGCCCGGTGTCCGGGAGGAGCACGACGACAACCGAACTCTCGGGGGCGGCCTTCGCGGCGCGCACCGCGGCGACTACCGCCATCCCGCACGAGCCGCCGACGAACAGGCCCTCCTCGGCCATCAGGCGCCTCGTCATCAGGAACGACTCCCGGTCGGTGACCTGGATGACCTCGTCCACCACCTCCCCGTCGTGGTTGCCGGGGTAGAAGTCCTCGCCGACGCC
The DNA here is from genome assembly GCA_016781705.1 of Rubrobacter sp. GTDB lineage: Bacteria > Actinomycetota > Rubrobacteria > Rubrobacterales > Rubrobacteraceae > Rubrobacter_F. The sequence continues at coordinate 6,468 of JADDPV010000258.1, read as the reverse complement.
CTCGACCGCGTAGGGGTGGACGTTGTCGGGGTCGGAGAAGATCGATCCCTGCGGGTCCGCCCCGACCACGCGCACCTCCGGGTTCCGCTCCTTCAGGTACCGGGCGGTGCCGGTTATGGTGCCGCACGTCCCCATGCCCGCGACGAAGTGGGTGACGTGCCCGGCTGTTTGCCGCCATATCTCCGGCCCCGTGGTCTCGTAGTGCGAGAGGGGATTGGCGGGGTTCTCGTACTGGCCGGGCTTGATGGCGTTGGGCCTCTCGCGCGCGATGCGCTCGGCGACCGAGTAGTAGCTCTCGGGGTCTTCGGGGGGCAGGCTCGGGGTGACGATGACCTCCGCACCGACGGCCCGCAATAGGTCCTGCTTCTCCTTGCTCGCCTTCTCCGGCATCACGCAGACGCACTTGTAGCCCTTTATCGCCGCCGCGATCGCCAACCCCAGCCCCGTGTTGCCGCTCGTCGGTTCGACGACCGTCCCACCGGGCTTTATGAGGCCCCTCTCCTCGGCCACCTCGAGCATCTTCACCGCCGGCCGGTCCTTGACCGAGCCGCCCGGGTTCATGTACTCGACCTTCGTGAGCAGGATCGAGGAAAGCCCCTCGCCCCGCTCGATCCTGCCGAGCCGCACCAGCGGGGTGTCCCCGACGGCTCCGAGGATGTTCTCGTGGTAGCTCATCCCATGATCCTTCATGCCCGGTAGTTTACACTCCAGCCCTCCGGATTCCGCGCGATATCCGTCCGCGATACGGTCGAGGCCCGGGCGCGCCCACTCGTTCCCCGGCGCTCCCGGTGGCGCGGAGCTTGTTAAGCATTCTTCACGCTTTCTTTACCGAACGCTTACCGTAACCGCTGTACACGGTTCGTGCTGGGTGGCTACCATCACGTGCGATAGGCAAGGGAGAAGCAAGAAAGAAGAGGTTTCGACGTGGACGATACAGCAGGCCGGGGGCGAGTTTATCTGCAGCCGATAGCGGCCCCCTCGATACTGGGGCTCTACGCCTTCGCCGGCTCAGCTTTGGTCGTGGCGGCCGAGTTGGCCGGTTGGTACAGCAGCCCCAGACCCCGCAGTATCTGTTCCCGTTCGCCGCGGCGTTCGGCAGCGTCGCCCAGTAGTTCGCCGCCGGCATGTGATCCTAGAAGGCCCGCGACGCCATCGCGACCGCCATGCACGAGATGTGGGGCTCGTTCTGGATCGGCTTCGGCATCCTGCAGCTCCTGTTCACCACCGGCACGCTAACCGAGCCCGAGGGCGCATTCCCGGCTTTTGGTTCATCGCCCTCGCGTAGGTCACGATATGGGCGCGATAGCCGCCACCGCCGAGAACGTGGCCCTGACCGCCGTGTTCGGGTTCCTCGCCCTCGGCGCGACCTTCGCCGCTATCGCGGAGCTTTTGGGCAGCGATGGCTGGACCGTTACCGGCGGCTACACCTTGATCGTCTGTTCGCCCTGGGGGTTCGTCTCCGGCGCGACCTGCGAGACTCCGCGTCGAACTGCTGCGCCATCTGCTCGCCCTGTTCGGCCACCGGTCCCGAGTGGGCGCGCACGGCGTCCACGCCGACGGCCTCGATGATGCAGTCCACTCCGATGCCGCCGGTGAGGTTATAGATCGCCTCGACCGGGTCCTCCTCCTCAAAGTTCACGGTCCGCGCACCTTGCGCCCGCGCCATCTCCAGGCGCGGCTCCTCCCGGTCCACCGCGAAGACCATCCCCGCCCCCATGATGAACGCGCCTGTTATCGCGAACTGCCTGACGGGCCCACAACCGAAGACCGCCACAGTGTCGCCGTCTGTGACCTCGGCCAGCTCCGCCCCAAAGTAGCCGGTCGGGAAGATGGCGGAGATCATGATCGCCTGCTCGTCCGAAACGTTCTCCGGGAGCTTTACGTGGTTGACGTGCGCGTAAGGTATGCGTGCGTACTCGGCCTGAAGCCCGTCGAACGGCCCCGTCGCCTCGGGCTCGCCGAAGAATACCGTGCCCGCCTGCGGCCCGTTGGGGTTTATGTTGTCACACCGCGCTGCTGGCGCGGCAGTATGAGTAGTACCCGCACCCGAGCGTCGAGGGGATGACGACCCGGTCGCCGACGTTGAGGTTCCTAACGTCCGGGCCGACCTCCTCGACCACGCCGACGCCCTCGTGGCCGAGGATGGTGCCCAGCTGCATCCCGGCGAGGGTGCCACGCACCATGTGCAGGTCCGTCCCGCAGATCGCTCTGGAGGTGAGCCGCACGATGGTGTCAGTGGGCTCCCTTATCTTCGGCTCCTCTACGTCGTCGAGCCTTATAATCCCCGACCCCGTGAAAGACTACAGCCTTCATCGACGACCTCCCATATCCGGATGCGGTTGCCCGAACACCTTTAACCCCAGATGCCCGGGCGCAACTCGCGCCGTCCCTCTGCAGGCGCCGGCAGCGCGGTGCCGTCTTCCACCCTCCGAGTTTCACGCACGCGGCGCCCCCTGCCACCGTGCGCGCTTCTCTCCCACGGACCGGAAACGTCTCGAAGAAGTACGATCGAAGGTCGGAAGGCCGGCGCGTAGATCGCCCGGTTCGCGCACCGCTTCACGCGCCCCTGGGCTGCCGGAACAACCCGTCCTTCCCAGCCAAAGTAGACCGGCCTTCCCTTACAGGTAGCTCCTTAGCAAGAGGTAAGGTACGGTGCAGGCCACGAGGATGATCTCGGCGTCGCGGCCCCCCAGAGCCCTGAGCCGGTGCGGGGTTTCGGCGTCGAAGTGCGCGGCGTCGCCCGGTTCGAGCACACACTCTACGTCCCCAAATTTCAAGCTCAACCGCCCGGAGAGGGTGTACAACCACTGCTCCCCTTCGTGCTGGTACACCACGTCCTCCTCGCGTTCCGCCGGCACGACGACCCGCAGCGGCTGCATGTTGAAGGTCCAGCTCTTGCTGGAGAGGTTCGTGTAGAGTAGGCCGCGACCCCGCTGGACGAGGTTATCGGCCGCCCGCACGATCGCGCGGTTCCCGGCTTCCGGCTCCGACTCGAAGAGAGAGGAGAACGAAACGCCGTAGGCCCGGGCGACGCTGGACAAGGCCCCCAAGGAGGGCTGTCGCTCCCCGCTCTCCAGCCGCGACAGGTATGCCTTAGAGAGGCCGGTGCGCTCTGCCAGATCCTCGAGCCTCCAGCCGCGCTCCGCTCGCAGCCTACGCAAACGCGCCCCGATCCTTGCGATCTCGGCCTCCATCGGGCCCAATGGTTCGTTGTTCATGCCTCAAGTGTAAGCTGGGGCGCCAGCCGAGTAAACGAGAAGGTGCCAGTTTGCCCATACAGGCAAACTACGTGCTGGTCAAATTGAGTGCCTACGAGGCAACAGAAATTTTTTCTCTGTTGCCTGTTTAGCAACTCACTTATGCTGGTATAAGGTTATTGTGGGCCTCGTAGCCGAAAGGATCCGGAGGGTTGGAGAGGAAAGTCGGGAAGGAGGTATGGTTCCATGTTTTCGAGCATCTCCGGGTTCCGCTTTCGTTTCTGTTAACCATACAAAAGCCGGAACTCTTGAGAAAGGAGAAGGTTAGTGTTTTTTCACACTAAGCAGTTTCAGTACAACGCCAAGCCCGACAACCCGGACCCGATCTTCGCGAAGCAGATGCAGGAGCTCCTCGGGGGCCAGTGGGGTGAGATGAGCGTCATGATGACCTACCTCTTCCAGGGGTGGAACTCCCGCGGCCCGGCCAAGTACAAGGACATGCTCCTGAACACCGCCACCGAGGAGATCGGTCACGTAGAGATGATCGCCACCATGATCGCCCGCCTCCTGGAGACTTCGCCCGTGGAGGCCGAGAAGGCGGCCAACGGTGGTGGGGCCGTCGGGGCGGTCATGGGCGGGAGCAATACGCAGGAGGCCATCCTCGCGGGGATGAACCCGCAGCACGCCATCGTTACCGGGTCTGGCGCCGCGCCCACCGACAGCCAGGGTTACCCGTGGAACGCGCGCTACACCATTGCCAGCGGCAACTTACTGGCGGATATGCGCTTCAACGTTACCGCCGAGTCGCAGGGGCGCCTTCAGGTCGCCCGGCTCTACCAGCTGACGGACGACCGTGGCGTGCGCGACATGTTCTCGTTCCTACTCGCCCGCGACACCATGCACCAGAACCAGTGGCTCGCCGCCATCGAGGAGCTGGAGGCGGACGGGCTAGAACAGACGCCGGTTCCGAGTAACTTCCCCCAGGAGCAGGAGATGTCCGAGGTCGCCTACAAGTTCATGAGCTTCTCGGACGGGCAGGAGAGCAGTCAGGGCCGCTGGGCCAACGGGCCGTCCAAGGACGGCAAGGGCCAGTTCGAGTACGTGGCCGAGCCGCAGGCGATGGGACCGCGAGAGGAAGAGCTCGCACAGGTGGATCCCCGGCTCTACGGGACCCCCAAGCAGCCGCTGCCTCCGGCCTCTTCCTGATCCCCGGCGCGAAGCAGCAGATGAGCGGGGGCGGGCCCCGGCCCGCCCCCGTCTCGAGAGAAGGCGAGCGAGGAGAACTTTGCGGAGGAGATCACGTTGGGCGACGGACGAAGGGGCGATCGTACTCGTTGATGTCTTCCGACGGCTTACTTCGGGGCGGAGCTAGCCGAGATCACCGACGTCGCCCCGGTCGCGACCGAAGACCGCGACCGGGGCGACGTTCGTTGTTGCGAGCGTTGAGCCGATAGAAACGAGGAACCTCCCAGTAGAGAGCACGCTGCCATGATCCTTCTGGCCTCGCTCCTCGCCGTCGCGGGCCTCGCCGTCGTGCTCTTTTCTCGGGCAAACTCCGCTTTCTCGGGGGCACTCCACGCAACATCTGGCTCTCGATAGCCGGCGTCTCGGTCGCGTACGTGTTCGTACACCTGCTCCTGGAGCTCGCCGAGGGCCAGGAGGCTATCGTCGAGGCGGCGGGCGAGAGCCTCGCCTTCTTGAAACGGGGCACGTCTATTTGGTGACGCTCCTGGGCCTCGCCGTCTTCTACGGCCTGGACCGGCTCGCCACCGAGTCGCGCCGGCAACAGCGCACGTTGGGCAAGGGAGACTCCACCGGCGCGGGTGTTTTCTGGATCCACATCCCCTCGTTCGCCGCCTACAATCTCCTCATCGGCTACCTGCTGGTCCACGGCCCTCCGCCGGCCTCCTGTCGCTCGTCCTCTTCGCCTTCGCGATGGCCCTGCACTTCGTGGTCAACGACTACGGGCTACGCGAGGACCACAAGGAGGCCGACGCCCGCGTCGGCCGTTGGCTGATCACCGCGGCCGTCTTCCTCGGGTGGGTGGTCGGGCTCGCCACCGAGATCCCGGAGGCCACGCTCACCATTCTCACGGCCTTTCTGGCGAGAGGCGTTATCCTCAACGTCCTCAAGGAAGAGCTGCCCGAGGAGCGCCAAAGCCGCTTCTGGGCCTTCGCCCTGGGCGCGGGAGCCTACGCGACTCTCCTGCTGACACTGTAAGGCGAGTGTTCAAACGGCTCGGGTGGCGGGAGCGAGAGTAAAGGTTCTCCGTAAGGCCACGAAAGGAAGGGTGCGGCAGATCATCGGGAGGTGGCCTCCGTCCCCAACGTACCGAACGTGGTCGTATTCGGGGCGGGCTATTCAAGATCAAGCTCTACCACGGGTGGACGCGCCCGTACACCGGAAGGTGCTTCCGCGTCTTCCGGGCAGCGGCGAGGTCGGCAGTTCATGGCTCCGGGGTATAGAGGGGCGATAATGGGCGCGGTGTGCCTCAAACTCAGAGGAGGAGGGATCTTCTTGTCGAGAGCCTGCGTTTTCGACGTGAACGAGACGTTGCTGGACATGGCGGCGCTTGACCCGCGCTTCGAGCGCCTCTTCGGCGACGCGGCGGCGCGAGTACGGTGGTTCGACCAGTTCCAGCAGTCCTGGCTGGTCGCGATGGTGACCGGGGGGTCTACGAAGACTTCGGGACCATCGGCGGCACGGCGCTCAGGATGGTCGCCGAACGCGAGGGCGTAAAGCTCCCCGACGAGGACGTGAACGGGTACTCGGCGCCGTCGGCGAGCTGCCGCCGCACCCGGAGGTCGAGGGGGCGCTCTCGCGCTTGCGCGACGAAGGATTCCGTCTCGCGACCCTGACGAACTCCACGCACCAGGTCGCGGAGGCACAGGTCGAGAACTCCGGCCTCTGCGGCTTCTTCGCCCTCGGCATCCGGCACGGGCGTCGTCTCGTCCGCCGTCACGCTGGTTCCGGTCTGTTGTAGCTCCGGGATCGCGATCTGCTCGAGCTTGCAAAGCTTCTCGAAGGTCACCCGGAGGGAACCTTCCGGTCTGCGGAGGTCGGAGAGGTCGCTGGGGAACCGGGGCCTCGATGTTCGCGGTGCGTCCGGCGTATCAGGCCGGAGCCTGCAGCGAGCGACCAGCTCTTCCAGGGTCGCGCCGAAGTGGATGGCGGCGGCGACCCGCTTGGGGTCGGCGCCGGGTTTTCCGCCGGAGGCGAGATGGCGATCTTATACCGTTCCGCTTTATTGATGGCATAATACGAGCATGCC
>JADDPV010000157.1:6552-8630 GCA_016781705.1 Rubrobacter sp. | reverse complement strand
GCCCGCCCCGGCATCTCCAGCTTCACATCGGCGCCGCGTGCCCGCGCAACCGCTGTGTGTTAGGTAGATCACATTAAGACTCTTGAAGTTTGATTAAGGAAAGAAGTAAGCTGCGCTCCGGCGTGTGCCCTGAGGGGGGCGGGTTTTCTCACACGATCTAGGTTGGTTGTCGGAGTATGAGGTTTTAGGGAGGCTCCCCTGGGCGTAGACGCACGGAAGATCGGCGGAGGATGGCTGGGGCCGTGGCCCGCTTGGCAACCCGGAGCGCGCACCGCCGCAACGGTCGGGTGCTTACTCTTGCTTGCGACGCCGTCCGCGTCGGGCTCACCGAAACCGGCGGTCGAGTCCCCTCCCCACACGCCGTCGGCGGCACCAGCCGCACCGGCGTTCGCGCGGCTTCATGCCGAACGGCCTTTCCCCCTCTCTACGACGCTGGCGACGCGGCTGTCCGCCGCCGGGGCGCCGATTGTGGGGGAAGCCCTGCCCGACGCTCTTCGTCCGGAGGCCCCTCGTCCCCAGCCCCCTCCCCCGGCCGTCGACCTCGCGGCCCTGCGGGTCGACCTGGAGGGCCGCGGGGCGTCATGCGGGGCGTTACGGGGTCGTCGCCTTCGACCCGGACTCCGGGAGCGGCGTCTCCCTCGGGGGGGAGCAGGTCTTTACGGCGGCGAGCGTTGGAAAGCTGCCGACGCTCCTCGCGCTGTACCGCGCGGCGGCGCGGGGGGAGCTCGACCTGGACGACAAGATCTCCATCCTTCACGAGGACTATCAGGGCTACGGTACCGGCGTGCTCCACAACTTTGCGCCGGGGACGGAGATCACGCTGCGCGAGTGCGCCTACTACCTCGTCAACAAGAGCGACAACACCGCCTGGGCGATGCTCGACCGCCGCCTCGGGGTGGGAACTATACAGGCCGAGATGGCGGCGATCGGGGCGGCCGGGACGGACTACGGCATGGGGACCACCACCCCGGAGGACGTCTTCCTTATGCTCCGGAAGATAAGCGACCCCTCGTTTACCGACGGGAAGCTCTCGGGGGAGATGATCTCCGCGATGACGGACACCGCGTTCGAGGACCGCATCCCCGCCTCTCTACCGCCGGACGTGCGCGTGGCCCACAAGATCGGCTCCTACGAGGACAGCTACGGCGACGCGGGGATAGTCTTTTACAAGGATCGGGACGGTGTCGCGCGGCGCTACTTTATCGTGGTCCTCTCGGGTGGGACGGGCGAAGGCTCCGCCCGCGCCGCGATGCAGGAGATCTCCCTCACCACCTACCGGCACCTGGCGGCCCCCGGCGGTAGGGCTCCGCGTGCATACTATTTACGCAAAAGTTACGCTCCGGTAACAAAGCCGCCCCGTCTCGTTGCTAACCTCCCCATCCGAAAAGGACGGGTAAAGGAGCGTGATGACCCGCAAAAGACCGCCGGCGAGGTGCTCAGGCGCTTCAGGGTGCCAGCGCAGGGCTCGACCTTCGCCGGGCAGCCCGTAACCGGCCCCCTGCTCGTCGATGAGACGGGCGGCGTGCCCGTGCCGATCCCGTCGGACGCGCCGGTTCCCTCCCCGGTACCGGGAGGCGTGGCGTAGGCCCGGCGAACCGGCAGGAGTTTCGATCCTCGGAGCCGCTCCCCCTGTTTGGCATGCCATAAAGCGGGGACAAAAACGGCAGTGGATAAATCGAATCGAAAGGCGGGATCAAGCATGACACAGCCGAACAACCCGAACAACCCCATAGGAAACCTGCCGCAGAACCAGCAGGACTTTCTCAACCGCTTCCAGCAGCAGGGCCCCGCGGGACTCTCTCCGCAGGAGGCGCAGGCCCACTACCAGCAGGTGGCGCCACAGCTTCCGCCGCAGGTCTTCCAGCAGTCGGCGCAGGACGTCTTCGCGCACATGACGCCCGAGCAGCGGATGCAGCTCGGCCAGCAACTCGTCCAGTCCGCCCGCCAGCAGGGGATGAACTTCCCGGACGTCAACGGCGACGGCATCGACGACCGCCTGCAGGATCCGGAGTTCCTTGCACGGACGACGACCCGCGTGCAGCAGGAGCAGCCGGGCCTCCTGGGCGGCCTGCTCGGCG
>JADDPV010000157.1:0-6415 GCA_016781705.1 Rubrobacter sp. | reverse complement strand
GGTGGCGGCCACCACTACGGCGGCGGCTTCTTCGGCGGCGCCCCCATGATGATGGGCGGCATGGGCATGGGCGGCATGGGCGGCGGCTTCTTCGGCGGGGGTATGGGCGACGAGATGTACGAGGAAGGCTACGAGGAAGCCGTGGAGGACATGGGAGGCGGAGACTTCGGGGGAGACTTCGGCGGGGACTTTGGAGATTGAGGGACGACCGTCGGTAACCTTCGCGGACACCGAAGACTTTTTGCGCAGGGCCGGCTTTCGCCGGCCCTCTTTGCTACTCCACGACCCGTGCTCCCTTGCGGCGTTCGAACTCGTTGGCGAGCACGCTCGCGGCCTGGATGACCGGGCTCAGGGCGGGTCCGAAGGGCGGAGCGTAGGCGAGGTCGAGGTTCACTAGGTCGGGGTAGGAGAGCCCGCCCCAGATCGCGGTGGCGCAGATGTCCACGAGCTTGTCCGCCGTCTCGCCCACGGCCTCGGCGCCCACGAGACGCCCCGTCTCCCCGTCCGTGATCAGCTTTAGAAAGCCCTTCTTGCCGCCCGGGTAGTAGGAGGCCGCGCTCACCGTCTTCACGTTCGACGTGACGGGGGTGAGGCCCGCGTCCTCGGCTTGCTCCTCGGAGAGGCCCGTCTTGGCGACGGCGAGATCGAAGACCTTGAAGATCCCGGTTCCCAGGACGCCGGGGAACTCCAGAACTCCGCCGGCGCCGTCGCCCAGCGCGGCGTTCGTGCCGGCGACCCTTCCCATCTGGTTTGCGGTGTCGCCCAGGGGGACCCAGGTGGGCCCGCCGGTGACGAGGTCTGTGGATTCGACGCAGTCGCCGGCGGCCCAGACGTCCGGCAGGGAGGTCTTGAGGTGCCCGTCCACCCGGATGGCCCCGGTCTCGCCGATCTCGGCCCCGGCGGCCTTCGCGAGGGAGACCTCCGGCCGGACCCCGATGCCCAGGATCGCGATCTCGGCCTCGATCTCCCGTTCCCCGAAGCGCAGCGCCCGGACTCGCCCCCCAAAGGGACCGTCGCCCACGAAGGCTTCGACCGGCGCGCCGGTAAAGACCCGGACGCCCTTCTCCCGCACGTGTTCCTCGACCTTCTCGCCAACCTCGGGGTCGAAGGCCCCTGCGAGCCCGTCCGCGGTTTCGACGAGGGAGACCTCCATACCCAGAGCCGTCAGGTTCTCCGCGACCTCCAGGCCGATGTAGCCGCCCCCGACCACGACGGCCTTCTTCGGCGAGTGCTCCCTTATGTGGCGCATGATACGGTCCGTGTCGGTGAGGAAGCGCAGGGCGAAGACACCGTCGAGGTCCGCGCCGTCGATGGGGGGCACGAAGGGCTTCGCGCCCGTGCAGACGATCAAACGGTCGTAGGAGTCCTCGAAGGTCTCGCCGGTCTTCAAGTCCCGAACGACGAGCTTCTTGGCCTCTGGTTCTATCTCTTCGACGCGGTGCCCGACGAGGGCTTCGATGCCCTTCTCGGCGAACTTCTCGGGGGTCCGAGCGACGAGGTCTTCGCGGCGCTCGACTGTGCCCGAGAGAAGGTACGGTAGGCCGCACTCGGAGATGGAGACGTCCGGTTCCTCCCCGTAGATCGTCACCTCGAGGTTGGGGTCGAGCCTTCGCGCGCGAGAGGCCGCCTTCGTCCCCGCCGCCACCCCGCCGATCACGACCAGACGCATCCTTACCACCCTCCCATAGAAGCCACGGCATCGTTACCGCTCGGAGTCTACCGCCGAGGGAGGCGTCGCGCGGGGTTGGGGTTCACGGTTTGTTGCTCTGCGGGGACGTAAGAGGGCCCCCGCCTTGGCTGACGGGGACCCTCTTTTACGACCGTGCTAAGGCTGTGTTGCTGCCTTTAGGCGGACTTGGCGGCCTGGTAGCGGCGCTCGGCCTCGTCCCAGTTCACGACGTTCCACCACGCCTGGATGTAGGCGGGCCTCTTGTACTGGTAGTTCAGGTAGTAGGCGTGCTCCCAGACGTCGAGACCGATGATCGGGATCTGGCCATTCATCAGGGGGCTGTCCTGGTTTGCGGTCTGCTGGATGGAGAGCCCGCCGCCGCCCGGGGTGGTGACGAGCCAGACCCAGCCCGAGCCGAAGAGCGCGCCCGGGGCGCCGGCCGCGTTGAACTGCTCCTGGAAGGCGTCGAAGGAGCCGAAGGTCGAGTTTATGGCCTCGGCCAGCTCGCCGGTCGGCTGACCGCCGCCGCCCTGCCCCGCCGGGGCGAGAATCTGCCAGAACATCGCGTGGTTGGAGTGGCCACCGCCGTTGTTGACGACCGCCCGGCGGATGTCGTCGGGGACGTTGTTTATGTTGGAGAGAAGCTGATCCACGTCGCCCGGATCCACCTCGGGATGCTTCTCCAGCGCGGTGTTCAGGTTCGTAATATAGGTGTTGTGGTGGTTGTCGTGGTGGTAGTGCATCGTCGCTTCGTCGATGTGTGGCTCCAGCGCGTTGTAATCGTAGGGGAGCGGCGGAAGTTCGTAAGCCACGGGTAATTCTCCTCTCGTTTGACTACAAGTCGGCCATATACCCGAAACCCCTACGCTCCTAACGGTGGGCTACCGGCGCCGAAACTGTAGAATGGTGCGATGAGGCAGTACGAATCCTATGGAAGACCGCGGCTCGAGGAGGCGCTCGGCGAAGCCCGGGCCAGGGAGGCGAGGAAGCTCGTAGACCGGGCGATTCACTCCAGCACAAGCGGGGTCGTCATCACCGATGCCCGGAGCCCGGAGAATCCTATCGTCTACGTCAACCCGGCCTTCGAGTTCACGACGGGCTACCCTGCGGCCGAGGCGCTCGGGCGCAACTGCCGCTTCCTGCAGGGCAAGGACCGCGACCAGCCGGCCCTCGGCGAGCTGAGAGAGGCCCTCCGGGACGGACGGGAGTGCAGGGTCGTCTTGCGCAACTACAAAAAGGACGGCACGCTCTTCTACAACGAGCTCTCCGTCTCGCCGGTGCGCGACGAGGGCGGCCGGATCGTCAACTTCGTCGGGGTGCAGGACGACGTTACGGGACGCAAGCGGGTCGAGGAGGAGCTCGAGGAGAGCGAGGAGCGGCTGCGCCTCGCCACCGAGGCGACGGGGCTCGGGACGTGGGACTACGACCTCGTGAGCGGCGAGCTCCAGTGGGACGAGCGGTGCAAGAAGATCTTCGGCCTGAGTCCCGACGCCGAGGTGGACTACGACGCGTTCCTGACGATGCTCCATCCCGAGGATCGGGAGCGCGTCGACCGGGTGGTGAGCCGGGTCCTCGAACCGGGGAGCAGCGGCGCCTTCGAGACCGCCTACAGGGCCGTGCGGCCGGACGGGAAGGAATTCTGGGCGCTGGCCCGCGGGCGTGCGATCTTCGAGGGGGGGCGAGCTGTCCGTTTCGTGGGGACGGTCCTCGACGTGACCGAGCGCAAGAGGGCCGAGGAGGAGCTCGCGCGCCTGCTCGCGCGGAAGCAGGCCGCTAGGGAGGAGGCCGAGGGCACCCGGAGGCGCCTCGCCCTGCAGGCGAGGGCGGGGACGGTCCTCTCGGCCTCCCTCGACTACGAGGCGACCCTCGAGCGCGTGGCGCGCCTGACCATCCCGGAGTTCGCCGACTTCTGCATGGTCGACGTGCTGGGGGAGGACGGCTCCCTGCGCCAGCTCGCCTACGCCCACGCCGACCCCGCGGAGGAGGTCTTGCTCCGCGAGCTCGCGCCATACCGTGCGCACGACGCCGAAGGCCTCAAGGATACCCGGCGCATCTCCGCGTCGGTGCTCCGCACGGGGGAGGCCATGCTGATCCACGAGGCACAGATGCTGGATGATGGCTTTCGGAACGAGGCGCACCGCGACCTCATCCGCCGGCTGCACCCTCGCTCCTGCATCTCCGCCCCGCTCGTCGTCCGGGGCCGGACCCTCGGGACGGTGACCTTCGTCCGAAACAAGCCCGGCTCCCGCTACGACCCCGAGGACCTCTCGCTCTCCGAGAGCCTCGCCGCCCGTTGCGCCGCCGCCATCGACAACGCCCGCCTCTACGCCTCCCAGACCAGGATCGCTGGCGCTCTGCAAGAGAGCCTCCTGCCGACCTACCTGCCGGAGATACCGGGGGTAGACGTTGGCCTCCTCTACCTGCCGGCCGGAGAGGCAAACATCGGCGGAGACTTCTACGACCTGTTCGACGCGGCCCCGCGCGGGAATGGGGAGTACGACGCCACGGAGGCCGATCCCCCCTCCTCGTGGGGCGTCGTGGTCGGGGACGTGAGCGGCAAGGGGCCCGAGGCGGCGGCCGTCCTCGCGCTCGCGCGGTACACGATCCGGGCCGCGGCCATGCACCGCACCCGCCCGGCCTCCGTCCTCGCCGACCTGAACGAGGCCATGCTGCGCCACGGGCGCGAGCGCGAGAGCGGGAAGTTCTGCACCGTCGCCTACGCGCGGCTGCAGCCCGACGGACGCGGGGCGAGGGTCTCGGTCTCCCGGGGCGGCCACCCGGCGCCCATGCTGCTCCGGGCGGACGGAGAGGTGCGCCCCATCGGGTACGCCGGCCGCGCCATGGGCATCTTCGCCGACCCCAAGCTGACGGAGCAGGAGGCCCGGCTGGAGCCCGGCGACGCCCTCGTCTTCTTCACCGACGGCGTCACCGAGGCCCGGGCCCCCGACGGAACCTTCTTCGGAGAAGACCGGCTCGCCGACCTCCTCCGCTCCTCCCCGGGCCTCGACGCTGAGAGCCTCGCCGCCCGTCTCGGCGAGGTGGTCTGCGAGTTCCAGGAGGGCGACCTCCACGACGACATCGCCATCCTGGTGCTGCGCGCCCGGTAGGCTTCGGCTCCAGCCGGCGTAACCCTCGGCCGATCCGCCTCCGACCGCCCGGCGCACGGGCCCGCATCACGAAACCGGGGGTTTATCCGGCTTCGGCCCGCGTGCTCCCCGCCCGTCGCCTACGACGCCCGAGGGCCGACAGCCTCAGAAGCCCGAGGGCTGCGAGCGCCGCGGCGACAAGCTGTATGATCCAGATGGCCGTGGGGAGACGCGCGTCGAGGAGGGTGCCGGCGACCACGGGGCTGAGGCCGTAGGAGGCGCCGAAGCAGGACCCGAAGAGGGCGAGGTAGGTGCCGCGCCGCTCTTCGGGGGCGAGCTCGGCGGCTAGGGAGGCGCCCGCGACCTCCAGGATCATCTCCCCCAGCGTGAAGAACCCGGCGAAGGCGAGTAGGACGCCCCAGAAGCCGTCCGCGAGCAGCAGGGTCGCCGAGGAGGCTGCGAACAGCGCCGCTCCCGCCCCTAACGCACCGACCTTGGAGCGCCCGTCGAGCAAGGCCGAGATGGGCAGCTGTAGCAGCACTACCGCGAGCCCATTCCCGGCCAGAAAGAACCCGACCTGGGCGTCGGTCAGGCCGAGGAAGTTCTTCCCGTAAACCGGCAGCGCCTGCCAGTCCTGGGTAAAGACGTAATAAAGCAGAAACCCCACGCCGAGCAGGACCAGGAACGGACCGTCGGCGAGCGCCGCCCGGAGCTTCGAGACCGGGATGGCACGGGACGTTACGGCCCCCTTCGTGCCGGCCCCCGGCAGCGACTCGCGTAGCCCGACCGCCATGGCGCAGAGGACCACGAGCGTCAGGACCGAGGCCCCGGCGAACATCGCCCGGTACGCGCCCCCCGAGGCCCCGGCGGAGGCGGCGAGCACCCCCGCGAAGAGCGGCCCCAAGGCCCACCCGACGTTGCCGCCGACCCGGACGAGGCCGTAGGCGCGGGCCCTCACCCCCTCCGGGGTGACGTCGGCGACCATGGCGTTGCGGGCCGCGTCAAACATGCTCGCCCCCGCGAGCCCGGCGAGCACGCACACGGCGAGGTAGCCCCAGAAGCCCCCGACGAACGCGAAGGCGAGAAACGTCGTCGCGTTGCCCAAAAGGGCGAGCAGGACGAGGGGTTTTCGGCCGTGGCGGTCGGCGAGAGGGCCGGAGACGAGCCCGGAGACGACGCTCGACGCGGCGAGCGTACCGAGGCCCACCCCGATCAGGGAGAGCGGGATGCCGACGACGTTGTGGAAGTAGATCGTGGAGAACGGATAGTAAAGCCCCTGCCCGAACCGGAAAACGAGCATCGCCCCGAGCAGCAACCACACCCGCCGGTCGAACGCCGGCAGCAACTCCCGCCAGACCCGCCCGCGGGAGCCGCCCCGCACCGTCCCTTCCACGCCATTCTTCACCCTGCAATGATAGACGCCGCCGGGGGACCAGCCCGGGAACCCGGACACGCTCCGGAGCGGCCGTTCTGCTTTACTGTCCGCGTCTTCGGAGGAGGGGCGTGGATCGGATCGGTGGAAGGGGTTTAGAGGGGTTGCCGGATACCCTGGCCGGTCTCGCCCGCGCACTGAAGGAGGGGAGGGTTTCTCCGGTCGAGGTGACCCAAGCGATCCTCGGGCGCATAGCGGCGCGAGACGGGGTTTTGAACTCCTTCGTCA
>JADDPV010000204.1 GCA_016781705.1 Rubrobacter sp. | reverse complement strand
CGCCCTGGCGGCGCGAAAAGCGACACTTGCTCGACGCCCTAGGTTCGGCCCACGCAGACGAGTTGCTGCGCCGGTGCGACCGGGCCTACCCGGGGCGGCGAGCAGCCTCGGCGATCTTCTGGACGATGGGACCGCAGCAGGTGGGTAAAGCCGCCATCTGCGGGTGGAGGGAGGTCCTGATCCCGGCCCTCGCGAGCGGCGCAGATCGGGTAAAGGTCTGGCCTTTCGACGGCCATCTGCAAAGCCTGCTCGAACCGGGACGCGCGGTTATCTGCGAGACGTACCCGGCGGAGATGTACCGCCACACGGGCGTAGGCTTGTCGCCGGGCGAGAGCAAGACGTCGCGGGAGAGCCGCAAGAGGAAGGCGGGCGCCCTTATCGCCTGGGCGGAAGCGGCTTCAGTGGAGTTGCGCCCCGACCTGCGGGCCGAGATAGATGACGGCTTCGGTTCCGCAAAGGATGGTGAAGATCGGTTCGATGCAGTAGTCGGGCTGCTGGGCATGGTCAACGTGATCCTCGGCCACCGATCCCCAGGCGAGCCGGACGACGAGCGCATCCGCAAGGTCGAAGGCTGGATGCTGGGCCAAAGCCCGGACACAGGCACCGCCGCGTCGGGCAACGCCCGCACCTAGCGCTCACCGAGCGTTCTCGGCGAGGCGCTACGGTCGAGTCAACTCCTCGATCGGGATGGCCTCCGTCAGACCGGACTCGGGGTCTATCACGGCGTAGTCCGCCCCGGCCTGGCGCGCCACGAGGGCGTGACGCCTCAAGCCCTCGGCGTCCCCTATGGTCCCGAGCCCGCCAGGCAGATCCAGGTGGGCCGCCCGCTCGCGGAAGGCGCGGGCCCCTTCCGGGGAGCTGAACAGGGCGGCGACGAGCACCTCGCCCTCCCCGGTCTCGACCGTGATGAGGGGCGCCTCGCCCCGCTCGTCGGAGATGAGGTAGAGGGGGAAGGGAATTTCCCCGGCCCTCTCGGCAGCTTTATGCGCCACGTCCCCGGCGTGGAAGAGGCCTGTCCCCGTTCCCGAAACGACGAGCACGTATTCCGGACCGACAGCAAAGACCTCGACGGCGTCCCAATCGGAGAGGGCTCGCGGCTCGAGCCCCGAGAGCGCCGCCATCCCGTGCTCCGCCGCCTCGGCCGAGAACTTGCGGGCGAGCTCCTCGTCTCCAAAGAGTACGCCGACGGCGACCCCTCCTTCGCCGCCGACCTCCGCCCGCGCGAAGACGTCCCGCCCCTCCCCGTCGACCAGCCGGTACAGGGGCGGGCGCGGCAGCCCGTCGAGGACGATCTCGCCGGCGGGATCACCCACGGCCGTCCTCCTCATTCGCCGGGTCCTCCACGCCGCCGCGCCGGGGACGAGCGTCGCCCGCGCGATGGACGCCTCGCGGCGGCAGCCCGTCCCTGATCTTTCGGGTGCTCCCGGAGCTTCGCGTTCTCATGGATTGGTGATCTTAGCACTCCCGCGGTAGGGACCAGGGCGGCGGGAGCCCGCCGCGCGTCTCCGCTACGCCTCGTGGCCCAGGATGCGGTCGAGTTGTCGCAACTGAGCGCGAAGTGGCATCGCCCGCACCACCGCGTTCCTGAGGGCATGCAACAGTCCGTTCTCGAGCTGCCCGGCCCTGCCCAAGAGGCGCGACCGCCGCGCGACGAAGGCCGCACGCCCCTTGCGCCGCCCCTCGTAGAGCCTCAACGCACCCGGGACGTCGTCTCCCCTTTCGCGCACGCAATTCGCCAGCGCGACCGCGTCCTCTATTCGCCTGGCACGCGCCCTGGCCGAGGTTCGGCGTCATCGGATGAGCCGCGTCGCCGAGCAGCGTCACCCGGCCGATCCCTCAACGCTCCAGCGGCTCGCGGTCGTAGACGTCGTTGCGCAGGATGTCCTCCTCCCGAGTCGCCCGGACGACCGACGGGCTCGTGCCAACCTCCGAAGAGCCCCAAGAGATCCACCTTGCGCCCGCTCGGGCCGTCGGACTGCCCCTCGGGGGCGTTCTTGGTGGCGTACCAATGGAAACGCTCCCCTCCTCCGAGGCCCACCAGGCCGAAGATC
Organism: Rubrobacter sp.; assembly: GCA_016781705.1. Lineage (GTDB taxonomy): Bacteria > Actinomycetota > Rubrobacteria > Rubrobacterales > Rubrobacteraceae > Rubrobacter_F. The sequence continues at coordinate 6,724 of JADDPV010000204.1, read as the reverse complement.
CAACCCCTCCCCCACGCCTCGAACCCCGCATCGCCCCGCGCCTCTCCGAGGTCGTCCAACCCGCACCAGGCCGTGAAGCCCGCGTAGCGTGGCTACTCCTCGCCGAACAGCCCGGCACGCACCGTCGAACGGAGCCCGTCCGCGCCGACGAGCAGGTCGCACCGCTCCTCCCGCCCATGGGGGAGCTCGACCACGGCCCCCGGATCGTCCTGCCGAAACCCCTCGTACTCCACGCCGAGCCGCAGCTCGCCGCCGGCTTCATTCAGCGCCGCGAGCAGCGCCCTCTGGAGGGCGGGACGCATCAGGACGACGCTTCGGCCGAACCGCCCTTCCATCTCCTCCGCCGGTACCTCCGAGAGCCTCTCGCCCCCCGCCAGGCGCACCGCGCCCCCGACACCGGCGCTCCCGGCCGCCCGCACCGCATCGGTGACCCCGATCTTCTGCAGCGCCCTCATCGCGTTCGCCCACACGGAGATGCCCGCGCCGATCTCCCGCATCTCCTCCGCCCGCTCGAAGACCACCGCCTCCACGCCAACCCCGCGCAGCGCAATCCCCGCCGCCAGCCCACCGATGCCCCACCAACGATTAGGGCGTTCAAGAGAATCTTCTCCCCGCGCGAAAGCCCGCGGGCTCAACGAAGGACCGGCCGGCCGCCACGGCTCAACGCTGAAAAGGTCCTTCTGAAAGCCCACAGCCGATGGCTGCCAGCTAAATCAACAAAGACCTGTGCCGGACGAGCCCGCGGGCGAGCGAGACCAACTCTTCTGGGGTAAAGGGCTTGCGCAAGACGCGCACGGAGCCGTGGGTGCGCTCGCCCAAAGTCTTCGCGGCCGGGTCCTTCTTGTGGGCCGTGAGGACGACCGGGATCTTCTTCGTCTTCGGCATGGCCTTGAGGCAGTGGCACGCCTCTACCCCCCCAACCTCCGGCATCGAGACGTCCATTACGATGAGGTCCACCTTGCGGCTCAGGGCCTCCTTGAGTGCTCCCCCGCCGCTCGTGGCCTCCACCACCTTGAACCCCGCCCCACGCAACGCGTCCGCGGCCGTTTGCAGGAGGCCGGGATCGTCGTCGGCGAGCATCACCGTGTGAGCCATAACAGGCCGTATTCTAACACCGCCCGCCGAATAAAATACGATCGAGGCGGCGGCCTGCGACCTCCGACCGTCGCCCCTTGATGCGATAAACTCGGGTCCGCAAGATGTAGTTCATCAGATACGAGAGGTGCGTTCAGTGCGGCAGCCGACGAAGTACTATCGCAAAGGCTTCAAGATGCGCGACAACATACAGCACCTCCTCGACCGCGACTACCGCTCGGAGGTGGTGGACAGGGTCCGCCGGGACGGCAACGTCCTGGAGGCGGGCGACCTCACCCTGCGGCTCGCCGGCGAGTTCGGGTTCTGTTATGGGGTGGACCGGGCGGTGGACTACGCCTTCCAGACCAGGGAGAAGTTCCCTGGCAGGAGGGTCTTCATAACCGGGGACATGATCCATAACCCCTCCATGAACGACAGGCTGCGCGAGATGGGCATAGAGTTCCTCTCCGAGGGCTTCGGCGGGCGCCCGGACGAGAAGTTCGGCGGCCTAACTCCCGAAGACGTGATACTCCTCCCCGCTTTCGGCGCACCGGTGGACTGGGTAGAGAAGCTCAGGGAGCGCGGCTGCATCATCGTGGACACCACCTGCGGCTCGGTCCTCTCCGTGTGGAAGCGCGTCACGCGCTACGCCCAGAAAGGCTTTACCAGCGTCATCCACGGCAAGTACTACCACGAGGAGACCAAAGCCACCGCTTCGCAGACCCTGAAGGACGGCGGCAACGGCAAGTACCTCGTCGTCTACAACCTCGAGGAGACGGGATACGTCACGGACTTCATCCTCGGCAAGATCGGTGCGGAGGAGCTCAAGGAGAAGCTCGCCCACGGCATGAGCCCCGGCTTCGACCCCGACAGGGATCTCCGGCGCATAGGCGTCGCCAACCAGACGACGATGCTGATGAGCGAGACGCTGGCGGTCGGCAAGGAGCTAAGGGGAGCGATGGCCCAGCGTTACGGAGAGGAGAACGTCTCCGATCACTTCGAGCTCTTCGACACCATCTGCTCGGCGACGCAGGACCGGCAGGACGCGCTCTTCCAGCTCCTGGATCATCCCCTGGACGTCATGATCGTGGTCGGCGGCTATAACTCCTCGAATACGAATAACCTGGCGATCATCGCCAAAGAGAGGGTATCGCGCAGCTACCACATAGCGAGCGGCGACTGCATAGACGGCGACCGGCTCCGCCACAAGCCCCCCGGCACGCCGCTCGACGCGCGCGAGGAGGTCGAGGAGGAGGACTGGCTCCCCGACGGCCCCGTCCAAGTCGGCCTGACCGCCGGCGCCTCCACGCCAAACTCCCAGATAGGGCTCGCTATCGGATGCATCCTCGAAGCGCGGGGCCTGCCGCCCGAGACCGCGCTATCCTAGAAACCCCCGGAAGAGTCGAGGTCGCGATTCTTGACGCCCCTCCGACGCCGTGTAGACTCACCCGCCCGAAGCACCACATCTACGAGGCTCCCAGCGCGAACTCCTCCTCGACGCCATCTTCTGTCTACGCGGTAGCGCGTGATTCGGCCGCGCACGGCGGACGGAACGCCAGAGCCCAGGAAACGGACTCAAACAGCATACGAACGGGAGAGCACCCGCACGCACGTCTCCAGCTGGTAACCCGAAGCCTCGTAGAACGGGCACGCCTCGTCGTCGGTCTGCACCTCGACGTAGGAAACACCATTGAGTCGGCACCACTCCTCGACCGCCCCGAGCAACGCCCGCCCGACGCCCCGGCGCCGCGCCTCCGGCTCGACGTAAAGCTCCTCGACGCTGGCGAAGTCGCTCCCGAGGGAGATGCTCGGCCGGAATGCGAGCACGGCGACCCCGACGAGACGTCCGCCGGAATGGGCGACCAAGACCTCGAGGTCTCCTCCCTCGACAACCCGCGCCAGACGCCCGGCGAGCGCGGGCGGTACGGGCTCGCCACCCCGGAGCGCCCTTTCGAGCAGCCCCAAAGGCTCGGCGAGCTCGCCGGGGGCCGCGGAGCATACCACGACCTCTCCAGTCAACGTCGCGTCATCTCGGAGCGGGCCCTCGCCAACGCCTCGATGGCCCTCTCTACCTCCTCGTCCCCCACGCCGAGGTGGGTACACAGGCGGACACGCCCTGCCGCCGCGGGTGTGGCGAGCACGCCCTCGCGGGCCAGCGCCCCGAGGAAACCCTCCGCATCGTCTCCGACCCCAACGAGCACTATGTTGGTCTCCGGCGACTCCACGACGTAGCCTGCCTCTCGGAGCCCCTCGGCGAGCCGCCTGGCGCGCTCGTGGTCCTCGGCGAGACGTTCGACGTGGTGCTCGAAAGCGTAGAGTGAGGCCGCGGCGATGACGCCCGCCTGGCGCATGCCGCCGCCGAGAGCCTTGCGGGCGCGCCTGGCTTCACCGATAGTCTCCTCGTCCCCGGCGAGCAGGGACCCAACGGGGGCGCCGAGGCCCTTCGAGGAGCACACGGAGACGGTATCGGCGTGCCGGCACCACTCGCGCGCCCCGATACCGGCCGCGACCGCGGCGTTGAACAGTCGTGCCCCGTCGAGGTGGACCTTGAGGCCGAGCACACGGGCCTCCTCCGCCACGGCGGCGAAATCCTTCAGAGGGTAGACCTTGCCGCCGGCGGCGTTGTGGGTGTTCTCCAGGCAAAGGAGCGCCTGGCGGGAGAAGTGAACGTTCTCCGGTCTCAGGACGGCCCGCAGGGTCTCGGGGGAGAGGATACCGTTCTCGCCGGGGACGGGCCTGATCTGGACGCCGGAGAGGAGGGCCGGGGCGCCGGCCTCGTAGTTGAAGACGTGGGCGCCTTCGTGCAGCAGAACCTCCTCCCCACGCCGCGTGTGGACGAAGACGGCGACCTGGTTGGTCATCGTCCCCGAGGGGCAGTACAGCGCCGCCTCCTTGCCCAACAACCCCGCCACGTGCTCCTCCAGCCGGTTGACCGTCGGGTCTTCCCCGAAAACATCATCCCCGACCGCCGCCTCGGCCATCGCCCGGCGCATCGCCTCCGTCGGCCGCGTCACCGTGTCGCTACGAAGGTCTATCAAGAGATCACTCCTCGTTCGTCGCCCCACCCATCGAAAACGCCGAGGACCCGCGCCGATGTCGCAAGGATGGTAGAGACCCTCGCCCCAGTCTCGTCGAGGAGGCGTTCGAGGTCTTTGAGGGTTTCGGTTTCCGGCGTCGGGTTCATCGGACCTCGAAGTCGGAGAGCCCTTCGGGGCTTTCGCGCTCGACGGAGACGTCGTCCACGTCTGCGCTCGAAGGACCGCTCTCGCACCAGGCGATCATCTCCCGCACCGCTTCGGGGTCGCCCTCGAAGACGGCCTCGACGCGGCCGTCCGGGAGGTTTCTCACCCAGCCGGAGACGCCGACCTGGTCGGCCTTGCGGCTGGCGGCGTCCCGAAAGGCGACGCCCTGCACCCGGCCCGACACGCTTACGTGCGCGCGCTCGGTTCCACCGTTGTTGCTCCCCGTCTCGCTCAAGAGCCTCACCTCCGCCGGTCGTGTATTTTGCTCGAGGGCCTCTCAGTCTACCCGGAGCCTGCCCCCCTTTGGGCCGCGTTGCCGGATATGTTAGTTTAGTCCGGTCGTGAAGCCGCAAGAAAAAGCACCTTTGGGGACCGCAGCGGGGACCGCTGGAGAGAAAGCTTTGCTGACGCTCGTGATCCCGACGCGCAACGAGGCGGGGAACGTGGGTCGCCTGGTGCGGGAGCTCGCGGCGTCGCTCTCGGGAGTGGATTACCGGGTCGTCTTCGTGGACGACTCCACCGACGAGACGCCGGAGGTGATTCGGGCCCTGGCCAAGAGAGACGGAAGGGTCGTCCTGATCCACCGCGAGGGCGCGCAGCGGGGCGGCGGGCTCTCGACGGCGGTGACGGCAGGGCTGGACGCATTCTCGGGCGAGAGCGAGTACACCTGCGTGATGGACGCGGACCTGCAGCATCCCCCCGGGAAGGTGCGTGAGATGCTCGAGGAGGCCCAGAGCACGGGGGCGGACGTGGTTGTGGCGAGCCGCTACGCTCGTGGCGGCGACTACGCCGGGCTCTCGGGGCCGGTCAGGCGGGCGATCTCCGTGGGGAGCAAGTATCTGGCACAGGTCGTCTTCAAAGAAGCGCGTAAGACCAGCGACCCGATGACGGGGTTCTTCCTGGTGCGCAACGCGGCGATAAGCGGCATCCAGTTCCGGCCGACGGGGTTCAAGGTGCTCCTGGAGATACTGGTCTGCGCCCCGGAGCTCAAGGTCGTGGAGACGCCGCTGAACTTCCGGGCGAGGAACGCCGGGGTCTCGAAGGCGAACGTAGGGCAGGGGCTGGAGTACCTGGCGCACATCGCGAGCCTGTTCTGGTACGTGCCAGGAGCCGGGCGCTTCTGGAAGTTCGCGCTGGTGGGCGCGTCTGGTGTCTTGGTGAACATGCTGACGCTGATATTGCTCGCCGAGTACCTCGACGCGGACAAGGTCATCGCGTGGATGTTCGCCGTGGGGGTGAGCATCCTGAGCAACTTCCTCTTGAACAACGCCTTCACCTGGCGCGACGTAAGGCACTCCAGCAGGATCCACTTCCTCCTGCGCGGCGCCCTCGCCTACCCGGTGGCCGTCGTCGGTATCGGGGCGAACTTCGCCGTATACTACCCGCTCTTGAAGTACGTCTCGGGCGAGTTCCCCCTGTACGTGTTCTTCAACTTCCTCGGGATAGTCGCCGCCACGAGCGTGAACTTCATCCTCTCCAGCAGGCTCGTCTTCAGGCCCTCCGCCCCCAAAAGCCTCGACCCGACGGCCCCGCCGAAGCAGATAGTCGAGGAGATCCGCTCGGAGCTCAAGGCCGACCGGGTGGCCCTGATCCGGGCCGACGACCTCCAGACGATCGCCGCTTCCGCCGGGCCAATCGCCGTCTCGCCCGGACCACCGACCGCCACAGACAGGAGCAACGTCGAGCTGGTCTTGCGCACCGCACAGCCCACCCTCCTGGTCGCCGGCCCCCGCAGGCTTCCCCAGGCCCGCACCAACGCCCGCCGGGCGAGCTTCCTCGCCGTCCCGATCCTCCACAATGACCACCCCGTGGGCGTCGTCTACGCTACCCGCTACTCCGTCGAGCAGTTCGTCGAAGAAGACCTCCACTGGCTTACCGCCCACGCCGGCACCGCGAGCCACATCTTTTTTTAGAGCGGCAAGCGGTCACCGGTCAGCCTTTTGCCCCCCGGCATACGCAACCGTCTAGCGAACGCGACGAACCGGCGTGAGCGTCACGGATAGCGCCCGGCCGACTCGCCCTCTAATCTCTTGCCGGCAAGCTGACCTCTCGAGAACCGGGGACGCCCGAAACGACCTTTTCGAGCGCCCCCGCGCCGGCCCTTCCCCCCACAGGAGAGGACCTCCTAGGGGACCCCACCACCCCCCTCCCGGAAAGGTGGGGTCCAGGGCAGGATCCGCGCCTCAACCCAAGCTTCAAACCGAGCCCCGGGTGCGCGGAACTCACCCGATCCGAAACTTAGCATCCACTCATCACCCGCGCAACCTGCTCAAAACCTTATACCTATAGGGATCATACCTCTCCACCATTGCCCACACACGACATGCCGACAGGCACAGACCCCCGAACACTATATCTAGGTAGAGGGGTAAAATGGAGGCCTGTTACGAAAATATCATGTAGGTGAA
>JADDPV010000082.1 GCA_016781705.1 Rubrobacter sp. | reverse complement strand
CTTGAAGTAGTCGCCGAAGGAGAAGTTGCCGAGCATCTCGAAGAAGGTGAGGTGGCTCGGGTCCCCGACGTCCTCGATGTCGGGGGTGCGGAAGCACTTCTGGACGCTGGTCGCGCGCGGGCTCGGCGGCTTCTCCTGGCCGGTGAAGTAGGTGATGAACTGCTGCATGCCGGCGGTGGTCAGGAGGACCGTTGGGTCGTTGTGCGGGACGAGCGAGGAGCTCGGGAAGAGCCGGTGTCCCCGCTCGACGAAGAAGTCCAGGTAGCGCTCTCGTATCTCGTCGCTCCGCATGTGGTTCTGCATGGAAGCTATTGTACGTTATCCTCGGGAGCTGTTTTCCGTCCCACCGCTCGCCGCGGCGCTCGCTCCGGCTTTGGCGTCCATATCGTCCACCGGGCCGCCGTTCACTTCGGTGCTCGTCTCGCCCATCTCGTTCAGGCGGCGCTTGAGGTCTTCGAGGGCGCGGCGCAGAAGGCGCGAGACGTGCATCTGGCTGACGCCTATGACGTCGGCGATCTCCGTCTGGGTCTTGCCCTCGTTGAAGCGTAGCTTGAGGATCCGCTGCTGCTGATCCTTGAGGGTGTCTATCGCCCGCTGCAAGAGGATCTTGTCCTCCAGGCCCTCCATCGGGGAGGCCTCGTCGGCCTGCAGGTCGAGGATCGTGTCGCCCTGGCGGTCCTCCTGGCTGACCGGCGCGTCGAGGCTGGCGGTGTTGTACACACGCCCCAGGGTGAGGGCTTCGGCGACGCTCTCGACGTCGGAGTCGAGCCTCTCGGCGAGATCCTGGAGGGTCGGGGAGCGGCCGGTCCTGACGGTATCGTCGCGGATGGCTTCCTTGGCGGACTGCCGTAGTTCTTGCAGGCCGCGCGGGACGCGCATCGCCCAGCCCTTGTCGCGGAAGTAGCGCTTGATCTCGCCGAGGATGTTGGGCGTGGCGTAGGTGGAGAACTCTATCTGCCTGTCCACGTCGAAGCGGTCCACGGCCTTTATGAGCCCGACGGAGGCGACCTGCACGAGGTCGTCCACGGGCTCCCCGCGCCCGGCGAACTTCCTCGCGAGGAACTCGACGAGCGGAAGCTGCTCTTCTATCGCCTGATCTCGGGCCCTCAGGTCGCCATGCTTGTGGTAGCGGGTGAGCAGCCTCCTGGTGCGTGCCTTGTCCGGGCGCCGGTAACGACGAGTCGCCACTACGCTACCAGCTCTACCACGGTGCGCCACGCGTCGACCTCGCCGGGCTTCCCCCCGGAGGCCCCGCCCGCGCTCGGGACCCCGGCCGCGCTCTTCTCCTCGACCTCGGCGACGAGACCGTCCTCCGTCAGCGAGAAGCGGTAGCGCGTCGGAGTCTCGGTCGAGTGCCGGTCCTCCAGCAACTCGACCGCCTCCTCGAGGCCCCCAACCCCGACCCTGGCCCGCGCCGCCATCCCGGCGACCACGAGCCCTATGCACGACCGCAACGCCTCGTCCGGCGGCAACGTCAGGTACGTATACTCGACGGCATCAACGTCTGGCAAACCGATCTCCTCCCTATCGTCCGGTCTCTTCCGATGACGCCACGGTCTCCGCATCTTCCTCTTGCACGCGCTTGATGGGGGACGTCTGATCTCCGGCCGGCGGCAACGCGTCCCACCCCGCCTCCGGCCGCGACGCCGGCATCCTGCGCCCCGATGTATCCCCTCCGCCGCGTGCCTCAAGCTCGCGCAGGATCTCCGCCCGCCTCGTCTGCGAGGCTTCGCGCGCCGCGGCGCGCGCCGCCCTGAAACGTTCCCCTACCGCCGCCGGCAGGTCCCGCGCCCGCTCCGGCAGCTGCCTGCGGAACTCTTCGTTGGTCGCGTACAGCGCCCCGGCTGCCCCGATGATCGCCCCCGCAACCAGCTTCCCCCATCCAGGCATCCTCTAGCTCCCCCCTCCCGGCCGCTCGCCGGGCACGCCCCCCGCCCTGTCTTCCGGCGTACCGGGGTCCCTGGAGGACCTGCCGAAAAATGCGCCTATGCCCCTGCTGAGGCCGGCGGTGGCCGAGGAGAGACCGATGACGCCGCCGCGGACGCCGCGGGTGATGACGGTCGTGGTCTGGTCCAGCTCGCCGGTGATGTCGGCGACGTCGCCGACCGCCGTGTCCAGTTGAGAGAGCTGGCTGTTGATGTTGTCCACGGTGACGTGCGTCTTGCCCAGCAGCGGCACGACCTGCTCGGAGACGTCCTTGAGGCTGCGCTCGGCGGCGGAGAAGATCCTGGCGAGCCTCAGAAACGTCCACGCCAGCACGAAAAACGCCGCCGCGAGCGCCGCGAAGAGCGCACCCTTCATCAACTCGACGAAGACCTCCAGCAAACCCTTCCGCTCCTCCCACGAATTCTGGATATCCGAGACGCCATTATACAGCCGCGTCCCTCCCCTTCACCCCCACAAAGACGGGATTCCCCTACGCGCCATCCCGACCCGCGCCCCGGCGGACGATCACACCGCCGCCGACGACCTTCTCGCCGGCGTAGAAGACGGCCGACTGGCCCGGCGCGACCCCCGCGACCGGCTCCTCAAGGTGTGCGACCCACTCGCCGTCCCCCGCTTCCTCGACCTCGCACGGGACGGGTGCGCCGTTGTAGCGGACCTGCACCGTCTCTGACCTTTCGGGGTCCAGGAACCAGTTCAGGCTCCCGACGCGCACCTCGCTCACCTCCAGGTCGCGCTTGCGTCCGACGACGACCTGTTTCGCCTCCGGGCGCACCTCCGTCACGTAGAGGGGCGTGGGCGCGGAGACGCCGATGCCCCGCCGCTGGCCGACGGTAAAGTCCACTACGCCCGCGTGCCGGCCGAGGGCTCGTCCTCGCTGGTCCACGATCTCGCCGCCCTCCGCCGCCACCTTGCCGCGCACGAAGCGTCGGTAATCGCCGTCGGGGATGAAGCAGATGTCCTGGCTCTCGGGGGTGTAGGCGACCGCGAGACCGCGCCCCTCGGCGATAGCGCGAACCTCCGCTTTCTCGTGCTCGCCGAGCGGGAAGACCGTCCGCGCGAGCAACTCCTTGGGGACCGGCCAGAGCACGTAGGTCTGGTCCTTCTTGGTGTCCGCGGGCCGGGCCATCGTGACCTGACCCTCGGGCTCCCGGATGACGCGGGCGTAGTGGCCGGTGGCGACGTGCCCGTAACCCAGGGCGTCGGCGAGGAAGGCGGCGGCGTGGAACTTGACGTGCGCGTTGCACGCGACGCACGGGTTGGGGGTGCGCCCCGCGGCGTAGGAGCCCACGAAGTCTTGCATCACCCGCCCTTCGAACAGGTCCTCGAGGTCGAGGGTGAAGTGCGGGAGGCCCATCCGGTGCGCCGTGTCGCGCGCGAAGAGCACCGTGTCCGGCGAGCAGCACGAGCGGCTCCCCTGAACCCCACCGTGCAGCCGGAAGGTGACGGTCGCGACCTCGTACCCGGCCTCCTTGAGCAGGAGCGCCGTCACCGCCGAGTCCACCCCGCCGCTCATGGCCGCGACCACGCTCTTGTTGCCACCGCCAACGCCCCCGTCCCCCCCGTAACCCTCGACGAGCATGGCGCCGGCGCGGCGGTTCCAGTGATCCTCGAACGCCTTGTGCAAGGCGTCGAGGACGAGCGTGAGGGCGTGCTCCTTGCCCGGCGGCAACGAGCCGCCAAGAGCGCCTTCGAGATCTATCTTGGAGACGCGGGCGGCGTCGAGGATGCTCCGGCCGCGCGCGAGCTCCGAGAGGGCGGAGCCGGCGGCTATGGAAGCCGCGCACCCATACGCCTTGTAGCGGACGTCTTCGAGGACGTTGTCGCGGACCAGGACGGAGAAGCGCGCGACGTCGCCGCACGCGGCGTCGCCCGATTCGCCCATACCCGTCGCCCCGTCGATCTCACCGACGTTGCGCGGGCGGACGAGGTGATCTATGACTCGAGGGTTATAGCTGTCAGCCATCAGCTTTCGGCTTTCTTGCGTGTCCTGGACGTCGAGCGTATGTGGCGCGAGTTTTTCGTAACGCTGTTCCCTTCATGGGTTGATTGTCTCCTGGCGTGCCGATTGCTGCCTTCTAGCTGATGGCTTATTGTTGACCGCTGATAGCGACCGGCGAAGCCGGCTTACCGTACAGGGGCGATAGCTCGCGCAGTTTGGTCACGGCCGTGCAAAACGCCTCGAGGAAACCGTCCACTTCCTCCGGCGTGTTGCTCTTGCCGACGGTGACGCGTATCGCGGAGAAGGCCTCGCGCTCGTTTTGGCCCATCGCGAGCAGGACCGGCGAGGCCTTGTGGCCGGCGGAGTGCGACGCGCAGGCCGAACCGCTCCCGACGGCGTAGCCCAGGGCGTCGAGGAAGAGCACGAGGCCCTCGGCCTCGACGCCCTCGACGCGGAGGTGCGCATTGTTGGGGAGCCGCTTCTCGGGGTGGCCGTTGAGCCGCACGCCGGGCAACGCGGTCGCGCCCGCGACGATGCGTTCCAGCAGCCCCCGCTCGCGCCGCGTCCGCTCCTCGAGTTCCCCGGCGGCGAGTCGGGCCGCCTCCCCGAAACCCACGGCCCCAGCGACGTTCTCCGTGCCGCTCCTCAAGCCTCCCTCCTGGCCGCCGCCGAAGACGACCGGCTCCAAATGGACGCCCGCGCGGACGTACAGGGCGCCCACGCCCTGCGGACCGTAGAGCTTGTGGGACGAAATGGCGAGCGTGGAGGCGGGGACGCGGGAGACGTCCATCGGTAGCCTCCCGGCGGCTTGTACGGCGTCCACGTGCAGCGGGACCCCGCGCTCCTCGCACGCCCGCGCTACCTCCTCGACGGGCTGCACCGCACCCACCTCGTTGTTCGCCCACATCACGGCGGCGAGGGCTGTATCCGGGCGCAGCGCCTCCGCGAACCGGTCGGGCGAGACCAGACCGTCCGCGTCCACGCCCACGGTCGTCACCTCGTAGCCTACGGATCGCAGGTGGGCGGCGGCGTTGCGCACGGCGGGGTGCTCGACCGCCGTGACGACGACGTGCTTCTTCTCCGGGCTCGCGGCGGCGAGGCCCAGGACCGCGAGGTTGTCCGACTCAGTGCCGCCGGAGGTGAACAAGATCTCCTCGGGTGTCGCGCCGACCAGCCGGGCGACGAATCCCCGTGCCTCCTCGAGCGCTTCGCGGGCGGCGACGCCAGGGGCGTGCAGCGAAGAGGGGTTCCCCGCCCCGAACGCCCCGCCGCGCAGGTGCGGCAGCATGGCTTCGAGGACCCGCCCGTCGAGGGGGGTCGTGGCGGCGTGGTCGAGGTAGACGCGGCTTTCCTGCACGGGCCCGAGTTTACCGCACGGCGTGACGCAACACGCGGCGCTACAAGGAGATGGTGTCCACGACGGCGCCGCCGCCGTCGAGGAGGGCGAGCTGGTCGCCGGGCTCGAGGCCGAGCTCGTCGCCGCCGCCGAAGGTCCCGCGCACCTCGCGGCCGTCGGCGTCGATGACGTCGGGGACGCGCCCGACGGAGACGGTGCGTCCCGGGCGCACCCTTATGCTGTCGGTGATCTCGACGCCCTCGGACTCCTGGCTGGCCTCGCCCGTCTCGGCGTCTATGACGCGCAGGCCGAACCCTTGGAGGTCCGCGCGGCGCTCGCCGTTGTTGGTGACCGTGAAGTACTCGACGCCGCCCCCGCTCTCGGTGAGCTCGACCCGGTCGAGTTGCAGGTCCACGTCGCTGGAGTTGCCGCCCACATCTGTGTTGGAGAGGTCGAAGAGCGCCTGGCCCAGCACGCCCTCCTCGACGTACCCCTGAAAGAGGTTCTCGACCGCGTACTGCTCGCCGCGCGGGGCGAGCATGATGACGAACGGCGTGAAACCGACGTCCAACTGGGCGGCGAGGGTGCCGTACTGGCCCTGCTCGAGCTCCTCGCTGGTCTCGGCCGTCCCCGGGTCGGTTATGTCGTAGGTGAAGAACTCCACCTCGGGGTACTCGGATTGCAGGTCCTGCAGGTCGCTATTGACGAAGTCGTCCACCTCGAGGCCCTGCGGGTATACGGGGTCTTGCTCGACGTCCGCCTCTTCCTTGAAGAACCCGACGACGATGAGCGCCTTGCGCTGGTAGGCGGCCCGGAAGTCCGGCGGGATCGGCAGGTCGGTGTTGAGGACGAACGGCTGGTCCACGAGCGCCTCGGCTTGGGCGTTGGCCTCTACGGTCGAGCCTCCGACGGTGTTCCCCCCGGCGACGCCCGAAGTCGAGCCGCCGGTCTCGCCTCCCGGCGGCGGCACGGTCGCCTCTTCCACGTCGCCACCCCCGCCGCAACCCGCCGCGAAGGCAAGGACGAACGCCAGGATCACGCCGACCACAACGAGGCCGAGGCCCCGGCCAATGCCCCCGAAACCGCACTTTTCGATGGGACGCTCCCCCGCTCTCTCCGAGGACCCGTCCCCCCGGCGGGCCGCCTTGCAAAACGTTTCTCGGGCGTAGCCTCGGGCGCAGCCTCAGCCAACTTAGCATAGCCGTGAAACGCGTGCAACGGGCCGTTCAGGTTTTTCACCGCGAACGCTACACGGTGGTGTCCCGCGCGGCGGGCGGCGGTCTTGGTGGCCGGACACGTCTGACCTATACTCAGTGGACGGAAAGAGCGGCGGAGGGAGACCTTTGTACCGAAAAGACGGCAATCCGGACGGCAATCCTTACAGGACGCACACGGCGGGCGAGCTCAGGGCCGAAGACGTCGGCGAGCGGGCGCGGCTGGCGGGCTGGGTGAGCCGCCGCAGGGACCACGGGGGACTCATCTTCATAGACCTGAGAGACCGCTGGGGCGTCACGCAGGTCACCTTCGACCCGGACTCGGGGGAGGTGTTCCGGGCGGCGGAGCAGTTGAGGCCCGAGTGGAGCATCAGCGTGGAGGGCGAGGTCGCGCGGCGGCCCGAGGGAAACGAGAATCCGGAGCTGCCGACCGGGGAGGTCGAGGTCGTGGCGGGCTCGTTACGCGTGCTCAACGAGAGCCTGACGCCGCCGTTCGAGGTCGACCGCGAGCGGCCCGTGGATGAGCTTCTCAGGCTCAAGTACCGCTATCTGGACCTCCGGCGAGGGAGGATGCGCGAGAACATCGTGTTCCGGCACCGGGTGGTGAAGCACATGCGCGACTACCTCGACGCGCGCGGCTTCGTGGAGATCGAGACGCCGCTGCTGACCGCCTCGACACCGGAGGGCGCCCGCGACTACCTGGTGCCGGCGCGGCTCTACCCGGGTCAGTTCTACGCGCTGCCGCAGTCGCCCCAGCAGTTCAAGCAGCTCCTGATGGTCGCCGGCTTCGAGCGGTATTTTCAGATCGCGCGGGCCCTAAGGGATGAGGACCAGCGCGGCGACAGGCAGCCCGAGCATACCCAGCTCGACCTGGAGATGAGCTACACGACTCAGGAGGAGGTTCTGAACCTCGTCGAGGACCTGTACGTCGAGATCGTCGAGGGGCTGAGCGAGAAGAAGCTCGGCGCCAAACCCTTCCCGCGGCTGACGTACCGGGAGGCGATGGAGCGTTTCGGCTCCGACAAGCCGGACCTGCGCTTCGGGCTCGAGCTCGGGGACGTCTCGGAGATCGCACGGACCTCCGAGTTCAAGGTGTTCCGCGGGGCGGTCGAAGGCGGAGCTGGCGGCTCGGTGCGCGGCATCGCCGTCGGAGGCCTGGGGGACCTGTCGAGGCGCGAGGTGGACGAGCTCGCGACCATAGCGTCTCTAGGCGGCGCGAGGGGCCTGGTGGACCTGAAGGTCGGAAAGGATGGCGGGCTCTCGGGCCGAACCGCCAAGTTCTTCTCCGGGGAGGAAGGCGAGGCCTTGAGGGCCGCGCTCGGGGCGGAGCCGGGCGACTACATGTTCTTCGTGGCGGACGCCAAGGACGCGGTGGTGTTCGAGAGCCTGAACAGGTTGCGGTTGCACTTCCGGGACAGGTTGGAGCTCGCGGACCCGGAGGAGTTGGCGCTGTGTTGGGTCACGGACTTCCCCCTATTCGAGTGGAACGAGGACGAGGGGCGCATAGAGCCGATGCACCACATGTTCACCATGCCGCGCGAGGAGGACGTCGAGCTGCTGGACAGCGACCCCTTGAAGGTCATCGGGCAGCTCTACGACCTGGTCGCGAACGGGGTGGAGCTGGCGTCGGGGAGCGTCAGGATCCACCGGCCGGACCTGCAGCAGAAGGTGTTCTCCATCGTCGGCATAGACGCGGAGGAGGCCGAGCGGCGTTTCGGGGCGATGCTGACGGCGTTCCGGTACGGTGCGCCGCCGCACGGCGGGATCGCGCCGGGGATAGACCGCCTGATCATGGTCCTTAGAGACGAGCCGAACATCCGCGAGGTGATGGCCTTTCCCAAGACGCAAAACGCCCGCGACGAGATGATGGACGCCCCCGGCCCCGTTACCCCGGAGCAGCTCGAGGAGTTGCACATAGCAATCAGGATGCCGACCCGCAGGGGTCCCGAGCAGCCGCCGCGGGAGGCCCCGAACGTCTAGTCAGGAGCCAGGGCACGAACCGAAGGAGGTTCCCGATGTTGGATCACGTCAACCTTCCCGTATCGGACCTCGGGCGGAGCAAGCGCTTCTTCGAGGAAGCTTTGTCACCGCTCGGCTACCGGCTGGTCATGGAGCACGGGATCTCCGGAGCGGGGTTCGGTCACGCGGGCAAGCCGGATTTCTGGGTCAAGCAGGGCGCGGTAAGCACCGCCGTCCACGTTGCGTTCGCCAGTCCCGACCGCGCAACCGTAGACGCCTTTTTCGACGCAGCCGTCGCGGCGGGCGGGCGTGACAACGGGCGGCCCGGGCTTCGACCCGAGTACCACCCAACCTACTACGGCGCTTTCGTACTCGATCCCGACGGCAACAACATCGAAGCGGTCTGCCATAGTCCAGAAGGTTAG
>JADDPV010000218.1 GCA_016781705.1 Rubrobacter sp. | reverse complement strand
CCCCGGTAACTTTACCCTCCCGAATCTCGCGCATGGCCTGCTCGAGCGGTATGATCTCGCTTCCTTCGCGCTCGATCTCCGCCTTTGCCTCGTCGTAGAGCCTGACATCCTCCGACTCCTCTAGCTCCTCGACCATGCGCTCGTACTCCTCGACGGGCAGGATGACGCTCACCCGTTCGCCGTTCTCGTCCACCACGTAGCGGATGCTCATGTTTGGCCTGCCTCTTCGAGCCTGTACAGCGGCTTGTCCGGGCGGCCCTCGTCCCTCTCGACCGTGATCTTCCCCCCGGCCGCCAGCTCGTCCAGGGTCTTGCGGATCTCGCGCCGGTCTTCGCCGAGGATGCGGCCCCAGTCCGCCGTCGAGTAGCGCACGCCCTGGGGTATGGAGCCCAGGACTTGCAGGATCTTCTCTCTCGTCTCCACTAGTCGAGGCCCATCTTGGCCCGGGCGGAGTGAAGGGTCCCTTCCGCGACCTCGCGCGCCCTCTCTGCGCCGTCCTCCAGGATGCCGTCCAGCCTCCGCGGGTCTTCGAGGAGCTCCAGGGCGCGCTCGCGGATGGGGGAGAGGGCCTCGACGACGACCTCGGCCAGGTCCTTCTTGAAGTCGCCGTAGCCCTTGCCTGCGTAGTCCTGTTCGATCCGCGCAACCGGCTTCTCGCTCAGCGCGGCGTAGATGCCCAGGAGGTTCGAGATGGCGGGCTTGTCGGGGGTGGTCCGTACCTCCGATCCAGAGTCGGTCTTGGCGCGCCGGATCTTGCGCCGGATCACGTCCGGCTCGTCTAGTAGCTCCACGTATCCCGCCGGGGTGGGCGCGCTCTTGCTCATCTTCTGCGTGGGCTCGTCGAGCGCCATGACCCTCGCGCCGGTCTCGAGGATCATGGCCTCCGGCACGACGAAGGTCTCCCCGTAGAGCCCGTTGAAGCGCCGCGCCAGCGTGCGGCTTAGCTCCAGGTGCTGGCGCTGGTCCTCCCCGACGGGCACCAGGTGCGCGCCGTACAGCAGGATGTCGGCGGCCTGCAAGACGGGGTAGGCGTAGAGCCCGACGCTGGCGGCCTCGGCGCCGCCTCTTTGCGCCTTGTCCTTGAACTGCGTCATGCGCGAGAGCTCGCCGACCTTGGCGATGCAGTTCAGGAGCCAGGCCAACTCCGCGTGCGCGCTCACGCGGCTCTGGCGGAAGATCACGGACTTCTCCGGGTCGAGGCCGACCGCCAGGAAGATCGCCGCCATCTCCCTCACGTTGTTCCTCAAAGCCTTCGGGTCCTGCGGCGCCGTCAGGGCGTGCAGGTCCATGACGCCGTGGAAGCTCTCGTACTCGTCCTGGAGGGAGACCCAGTTCTTCAGCGCGCCCAAGTACGTCCCAAGGTGGGACGCGCCGCTCGGCTGTATACCGCTAAATACTCGCTGTGTGGCTTGCATTCCTCTATTTTAGCGGACGACGCTGGCGGATGGCACGTTGCCGGGAAACGCCGGGTATGGCCAGTCCTTACGACCTCTTCCGACACCGGCGGGCTGGACCCGGAACCGCTTTGTCCCTCTTGCTGCATCCTTCCGGGTGACCTCTGAGAGGGACGAGGATTGCGTGAAACGCGAAGAAGCTGCGTATGCGGGCGGAAACGGGGATGGTGGCGCCTGATCTCGTCCTCGGCCCGCTGTTGCGCTACGTCGGGGCATCCGACGCCACCGTCCGGGTCGAAGCGGACGCCGCCTGCGAGGTCGAGGTGCTCGGCCGCCGCTCGCGCACCTTCCACATCGAGGGCCACCACTACGCCCTGCTGCACGTCCCCGAGCTGGAGCCCGGGACGTCTTATGAGTACGAGGTCCTGAGGGGACACCGCTCCATGGTGGACGCAGACGAGTGGGCCTGGATCCTGGAGCACGCGACCGGGGACTTCGACCACCTGCTGCTCGGTACCTCGCTCCTGGACCTGCTCGGGCCCGGCATGCATTACTTGCAAGCATCGAACGAGGCCGTCTGCTCGGGCGCGTGGGGAGGGTGGGCGACGGGGTGGGGGGAGAGGCTCCGGCGCTCCCAGGACCTGGACCACTGGAGCTCGTTCCACGAATCGTTCACCAAACTCACCGGGCTCATCCGGGCCATAATAGGAGCCGGGGAGAGGGGCCGTCCCCCCGCCTGCATCACCGTCCTCTCCGGCGACGTGCACCACGGCTACCTGGCCGGGGCGGCATTCCGCGACGAAGACAGCGTGCAGAGCCCGGTCTACCAGGCGGTCTGCTCCCCCTTCCGCAACTCTCCCTCCCGGGCCAGAAGTCTCGCCTCCAGAGCCCCGGCTGGACGAAGCCGGGCGAGCTCGCCGGGCGCCTCCTGGCCGGCTGGCGGGGATCAAGGGAGAAGGCATGAGCTGGCGCCTCCTCCACGACGAGCCCTGGTTCGAGAACCAGTTCGCGACCCTCACGATAGAGGACCGGCGGGCCACCCTGACCTTCGAGAAGGCAGTCCTGAACGACTCCGGGGAGCCGGACCTGGAGAAGACCTACGAACGTCGCCTCGCGTGAAAGCCGCCGGCCAAGACAAGGGACCGGGGGCTGCAAGCTAGGACAGAGCGCCCTCGATCTCCCTCGCCGCCGCCATGACCCTATCGGCCAGACGCTCGCCCGGCCTCTCCCCGAGACGGGCTATTGGGCCGCTAGCCCCGACCGCCGCTACGATGCGCCCGCCGCGAAATACCGGCGCGCTCACGCTCGCCACGCCCTCCTCCCGCTCGGCCACGCTCTGCGCCCAGCCCCGCCGCCGGACGTCCTCCAGCTCCGCAGAGCCCGGCCCCCCAGCGAGGTCGCCCCCGGACCACGCGAGCAGCACCTTGCCGGCCGACCCCCGTTCCAGCGGCAACACCGCCCCTACCGCGACGGTCGTCCTCAGGCCCGTCGCCCGCTCGAAGGACGCCACACACACCCGGCCGTCCCCCTCCCGCACGTAGAGCTGCGTGCTCTCCCCGACGTCGTCCCTCAACCCCACCAGCGCCGGGCGTGCCGCCTCGACGAGACCCGGCGAAGCCACAGCCGCCGCCCGCTCCCCCCACCCCAGCAACCGCAGCCCCAACGCATACTTACCCCCACGCCGCGCCACCAGCCCGTGCGCCTCCAACGCCGACAACAGCCGCCACGCCGTCGGTCGCGATAACCCCGTCCCCTCCACCACCACCGCCAAACTCGCCGGACCATCCGCCGAGAGCCGGGCCAGTATCTTCACCGCCTTGTCCAACACCCCAACCCCGCTCGCCACGGCCCCACCCTTGCCCCGCGCCGCCCCATCGTCTAGACTGTTCATATGTCGGTCAGCATATCTCAAAATGTGAGACAGAGCAACGGGGGCGTCGGGACATGACGTTCGAGTGGGACGCCGACGAGTACGAGGTTTTGGCTGCGCCGCACGTCGGTTGGGGGGCGGGGCTTCTGGGGGGCGCTTTGGGGCGTTGGCCGCTGGTGGGGGATGAGGCGGCGATGGACGCGGGGTGCGGGACGGGTAGGGTAACTGAGCTGCTCCTGGAGCGGTTGGCGCGGGGGACGGTGCTGGCGGTGGATCAGTCGGCGGCGATGGTCGAGGCGGCGAGGGCGCGCTTCGATGGGGATGGTCGGGTGCGGGTGGAGCGGCGGGACCTCCTGGAGTTGGACGTCGAGGAGCAATTCGATTTGATCCTTTCGACCGCCACGTTTCATTGGATCCCGGACCACGACCGTCTCTTCCGCCGCCTCGCGCGTGCCCTGAAACCCGGCGGCCGGTTGGTGGCCCAGTGCGGAGGCGCGGGCAACGTCGCCCGGGTTGAGGCGGCCGCGGAGGCCGTCATGCGTGACAGCAGGTGGCGCGCCCGTTTCGCCGGGTGGGAGAGCCCCTGGAACTTCGCGGGCCCCGGGCAGACGGAGGAGCGCCTGGAGGCCGCCGGGTTCGAGAAGGTCGAGGTCTGGCTGCACGAGGAGCCCACCCCTTTCGGGTCGGTGGATGAACTGGCCCGCTACCTCGGGACGGTCGTGCTCGGCGGGCACCTCGCGGCGCTGCCGGCGGCGGAGAAGGAGCCCTTCGTCGCGGCGGTGGCCGGGAGGCTCGCGGCGGGGGGCCAGCCGGTCGTGGACTACGTCCGCCTGAACATCCTCGCCCGGAGGCCGGCGGCGTGAGCGTCGGAGCGCTCTTCGACGCGGCGGCGCGCGACTACGACCGGGCGCGCCGGAAGCTCGTGCCCGGCTTCGATAGCTTCTACGGAGCCGCGCTGCAGAGCGTCCCTTTCGGGCGGGACGAGGAGATCCGGGTGTTGGACCTGGGGGCCGGGACGGGGCTCTTGAGCGAGATGGTCGCCGGGCGTTTTCCGCGTTCGAGGGTCACGCTCGTGGACCTCTCGGTGGAGATGCTGCGGATGGCGCGGCGGCGCTTCGCGGGGGACTCCGGGCGCTTCGAGTTCCGCTTCATGGGCCACGCGCGCAAACCGTTGCCTCGGGGGTATGATCTCGTCGTGTCGGCGCTCTCCATCCATCACCTCACGCACGGCGACAAGAAGGAGCTGTTCGAGAAGGTTCACGGCTCCCTCGTAAACGGTGGCCGTTTCGTCAACGCGGACCAGGTCCTCGGGGAGACGCCGGAAGAGGAGGCGCGCTACCGGGACTGGTGGCTGCGCCGCGTGCGCGAGGCAGGCATCTCGGAAGAGGACCTCGCCGCCGCGCTCGCGCGCATGAAGGCGGACAGGAACGCCACCCTCGAAGCGCAGATGGCGTGGCTGCGGGAAGCCGGCTTCGAGGCGGTAGACTGCTTCTACAAGGACCGCCGCTTCGCGGTTTACGGCGGGCGCAAGGATGAGAGACAAGGAAAGGAAGCGACGGATGGAAAAACCAGGAACGGATAGCCCCAAGACACTCGTAGAGAAGGTCTGGGAGAAGCACGTCGTGAGGCGCGCCGCGGGCGAGCCGGACCTGCTGTACGTGGATCTGCACCTCGTACACGAGGTCACCTCGCCGCAGGCATTCGAGGGGCTGCGGCTCGCGGGCAGGAAGGTGAGGCGCCCCGACCTCACCTACGC
The DNA here is from genome assembly GCA_016781705.1 of Rubrobacter sp. Taxonomy (GTDB): domain Bacteria; phylum Actinomycetota; class Rubrobacteria; order Rubrobacterales; family Rubrobacteraceae; genus Rubrobacter_F. The sequence continues at coordinate 3,795 of JADDPV010000218.1, read as the reverse complement.
GACGATGGACCACAACGTGCCCACGCAGGGCATCGGGCTGCCCGTCGAGGACCGGGTCTCGGCGAAGCAGATGGAGGCTTTGCGCGAGAACTGCAGGGAGTTCGGCATCGAGCTGAACGAGTGGGGCGCCATCGGGCAGGGCATCGTGCACGTCATCGGGCCGGAGATCGGCCTGACGCAGCCGGGACTCGTCATCGTGTGCGGGGATAGCCACACGGCGACGCACGGGGCTTTCGGGGCGCTGGCCTTCGGGATTGGCACCAGCGAAGTCGAGCACGTGCTCGCGACGCAGACGCTGCCGCAGCGCAGGCCCAAGACGATGGCCGTCACGGTGGAGGGCGAGCTGCCGGGCGAGGTGACGGCGAAGGACCTCATGCTCGGCATCTTGAACAGGATCGGGACCGGCGGCGGGGTCGGGCACGTGATCGAGTACCGCGGTGAGGCCATTCGCTCGCTCTCCATGGAGGGCCGCATGACCGTCTGCAACATGTCCATCGAGGGCGGCGCCCGGGCCGGCCTCATCGCCCCGGACGAAACCACGTTCGAGTACCTCAAGGACAGGCCGCACGCGCCGAAGGGCGAGGAGTGGGACCGGGCCGTAGAGGAGTGGCGTTCCTTGAGGACCGACGAGGGTGCGACCTTCGACAAGGAGGTCGTCATCCGGGCCGAAGACCTGGTCCCGTACGTCTCGTGGGGGACGACGCCCGCGCAGACGGTGTCGCTCGACGGCGTGGTCCCCGAGCCGAAGAACGAGGGGCAAGAGCGGGCCTTGAAGTACATGGCCCTGAAGCCGGGCACGCCCGTCCGGGAGATCGAGGTAGACACCGTCTTCCTGGGCTCTTGCACCAACGCCCGCATCGAGGACCTCCGCGCCGCCGCGAAGGTGCTCGAGGGGCAGCGGGTGAAGGAGGGCATCCGGGCGCTCGCGGTGCCGGGCTCGATGCGCGTGAAGGCGCAGGCGGAGCAGGAGGGGCTGGACGAGGTCTTCACCTCCGCGGGCTTCGAGTGGCGGGCCGCCGGGTGCTCGATGTGCCTCGGGATGAACCCGGACATCCTGCAGCCCGGCGAGCGGTGCGCGTCCACCTCCAACCGCAACTTCGAGGGCCGGCAGGGCAAGGGCGGCCGGACGCACCTCGTGAGCCCGGCGGTCGCCGCCGCGACCGCGGTGATGGGGAGGTTCGCCTCGCCCTCGGAGCTGGGCGTGCCGGCGGAGGTGCTCTAGTGGAGCCCGTCGAGCGCGTCTCGGGGAAGGCGCTTCCGCTGGGCTACTCGGACGTGGACACCGACCAGATCGTGCCGAGCGACGCCCTCAAGCGCATCGAGCGCACCGGCTTCGGCCAGTTCCTGTTCTCCGGGTGGCGCGAGGACCCGGAGTTCGTGATGAACAAGGCCGAGCACGAGGGCGCGGTCATCCTGCTGGCCGGGGAGAACTTCGGGAGCGGATCCAGTAGAGAGCACGCGCCGTGGGCGTTGCAGGACTACGGGTTCGGCGCGATCATCGCCCCCTCCTTCGCCGACATCTTCAAGAACAACTGCGCGAAGATAGGGCTCCTGGCCGTGGAGCTGCCGGAAGAAGCGGTGCAGAAGCTCCTCGACGCCGTGCGCGAGGACCCCGAGACCCTCATAACCGTCGAGCTCACGGAGCGCACCGTCACGGGTCCCAACGTGCGGGAGACGTTCGAGATGGACGACTTCACCCGCCAGCGGCTCATGGAAGGCCTCGACGACATAAGCCTCACCCTCACGTACGAGGAGGACCTGGAGGCGTTCGAGAAGGCGCGCCCGAGCTACCTGCCGAGCGTCAAGTAGCGGCAGAGGCCGGGCTTTCCGCCCGGCCTCTGCCGTAAGAGAGCACGGCGAGATGCTGACGGTGGTAGAGGAGATGATCTTCGCCAATGCTATGGTCTCGGTGAACGGTGAGGTTACCCGGTTCGCCGATCAGGGCCAGGTCATCGGCGACCGAAATGGCGCCGTGGTCGAAGAGCACGTGATGGTTCGGGCACAGGCAGAGGATGTTGTCTACGGTGTCCGGGCCATTGTGCGGGGCGCCGAGCAGCCAGATATGCGCCACCTCTGAGTAGGGACCCGCCGGGCATCCGAGGCGAGTATCGCACATCTGGCACCTGTGATCGTAGAGAGCCTTTATCTCCCTCGCTTGAGTGGTGTCGCGCACGATCCGGGACGCCCACACTTCCCGACGTAGAGCAACGCAGTAATCGGCTACCTCTTCGGCGACCGTCTGACCGAGCACGATCTTGCCCGGTATCTTGACCAGCCGAAAGCGCCAAACCTTGAAACCGGATCTACCCTTGTCTCGCCAGAAACCCTCAACCGCGTAGAGTCCGTCGTAGCTGTAGCCTGTGGCGGGCGAAAAGTACGAGTCGTGTCCGGAACCGCGGACAACGCGCACCGGGAGCCCGGTTTGGGCGCTGTACGCCACAGCCCGGTTCCCGTGGGTGAAGGGTTGGTCGTGGGTCTTCTGCTGCCCGGACCTCGGGTCTCTTCCTCCGTGCCCGGTGTAGATGATCGCATCACCATAGACTACGTCGTCTTCGTAGCCGCCGGAGAGGACTATGGATTTCTGCGCCGTCCGCCTGACTCCCCGCGATGCCTGCCTGGAGAGGCACGTGGACCCTGCTGCTTTCGCTCAACTCGGCGCGGTTCTCGAAGAGGCTTCCTTCGGGGTACCCGGGCATATGGCCAAAGATCCGTTGCGCTACTCCTATTCACTCACCCGGTCATGCCTCTTGGAAGTAGTCCGAGTCCACGCGCTTGATCTGGTACGACGATTGCACCGTGGTGCCTACGTCGTGGTCGATCATAAGCCCGGCTAGCATTTCGCCGTCGACCAGCACGACGTTGCTCTCGATGGCGGAGGCGTAATCCCTCGCTTGGTTTGAGAAGTCGGAGGTGGTTATGAAGATGCCCTTCCTTGCTTTCTTGCCTTGCAGGGCTCCGACGAACCTTTGGATCTCCGGGCGGCCCACGGAGCCCTGCCATCGTTTGGCCTGGATATAGATCACGTCCAGCCCGAGGCGATCCTCGTTGATGACCCCGTCTATTCCCTCGTCGCCGCTCTTGCCGATGACCTCGCCCGCGTCTTCTCTCGTCCCACCGTAACCCATCTTCACCAACACTTCGACAACCAAGTTCTCAAAGAACCCTGGTGAGCAGCCTTTGATCTGCTGCAACAACTCCGTCACCAGGCTGTTGCGGATGGTCCGGTAAGCGTCATCGATCGCTTCCACCGGGGTTCGTTCGTCCACCTCCTCCGCGACCGATTGCTGTCTCGGTTCGCCTGACTTGCGGCTCTTTTCGCGGAACGCAACAAAATCCGGATATCGCTCCAACAACTTCGAGTTGATCGTCTCCGGATTCTGTCTCAGCAGCGACATTCCGCGGTCGGTGATCCGCAGATAACCTCGGCGCGGTTTCTCGATCAGCCCGGCTTCCTTCATATAGGTTCCGGCCCAACTCACGCGATTGTTGAACGTCGGCTGCCTGCCACTGGGGAGCAGTTCCATCCGTTCCTTCTCGCTCAAGCCGAAGCGTTCGGAGAGGACTTCGACGGTCTCCCTGATGTGGTGCTCTTTGCCGTCAGAGATGAAGTCCAGCAATGGAAGCATAACTGTCTGGTAGTCTGGGATTGCCATCGAACCCAGTGTACAGAGCGTCGCAGCCAGCCGCCACGCTAAGCGGTGGTTGCCGGTCGGGAGAGGAGAGGTGTCTCGATGCTCGAGGTTGCGATCATGATCGAGGGACAGAACGGTATCGACTGGACGCGCTGGCAACGGC
>JADDPV010000128.1:6393-8810 GCA_016781705.1 Rubrobacter sp. | reverse complement strand
CTGCGAGCACGAAGCCTCGGTCGTCGCCGACGTGCCCGTGGGCGAAGTCGAGGGGCCGGCGCTGGAGCTGCTGCGGGATGCCGCTGCGGCCGGGCCTCACTGATCTCGCGGGAGACCGCGTCGTACTGGCCGTCGGGTATTCGGCGCAGCAACGAGAGCACCCCCCCCTCGTAGGTCCCCTGCTGCTCGGCGCGCTGAACTATCTCGCCTGTGCCTGCCGAGCATCTCAAGCCGTCGAAAAACTTCCGCTCGTATAGGGCCCGCTCCGGGCACGGGCCTCCGACTCCTTCCGGTTGCTCGATCGCTCGGCGGACGCGGTTACGCCCGGCGTCGCGGCGGTTAATCGCCCTTCGGCCGTATGCTGGCGGGAGTAAGGACTTTCTCATAGAATGCCCGTGCGTCGAGAGACGAGGGGTGTTGCAAGGGTGAGAGACGGCGGCGAGGGGAGTCGTATGGGGATAATGCGCACCAAATCTATCGAGCAGTCCATTCGGGACACGGAGGAGCCGGAACACCGGTTACGCAAGGCATTGGGCCCCCTGGACCTTCTGGTGTTCGGGATCGGGGTGATCATCGGGACGGGCATCTTCGTCCTGACGGGGGTCGCTGCGGCCACGTACTCCGGGCCCGCCATCTCCCTCTCGTTCGTGCTCTCCGGGATAACCTGCGCTCTGGCGGCCCTTTGTTACGCGGAGTTCGCGAGCGCGGTGCCCGTGGCCGGGAGCGCCTATACGTTCTCCTACGCCTCCGTGGGCGAGTTTCTGGCCTGGATCATCGGGTGGGACCTGATCCTGGAGTTCACCGTCGGGGCCTCCGCGGTCTCCGTCGGCTGGTCGGGCTACTTCGGCCAGATCCTCCAGAGCTTCTTCGGCATAACGCTCCCGGAGCGGATAACCAGCGAGGCCCCCAGCATCCTCCAGGGGACCATGAACCTACCCGCGGCGGTCATAGCTTTGATCCTGATGGTCATCCTGGTCATCGGGATCCGGCTGAGCTCCACGTTCAACTTCATAGTGACCTCCGTGAAGCTCGCCGTCGTGGTGTTCTTTATCGGGTTCGGGATCTTCTTCATAAACGCGGCCAACTGGTCGCCGTTCATCCCGCCGGCGCAGCCCGTGGAGGGCGGCGGTTCGGCGCTCGAGGCGCCGCTGTTGCAGACCATCTTCGGCATCCAGCAGCAGTCGTTCGGGTTCGGCGGGATCCTCACCGCGGCGGCGGTGGTGTTCTTCGCCTACATCGGCTTCGACACCGTCGCCACCGCCGCCGAGGAGACGCGCAACCCCCAGCGTGACCTGCCCATCGGCATCCTGGGCTCGCTGGCGGTCTGCACGATCCTGTACATCCTGGTCTCCCAGATCATGACGGGCATCCTCCCCTACGACCGGCTGAACGACCCGGCCCCGATGGCCCTGGTGTTCTCGGAGATCGGGCAAGGTTGGGCCGCGGGGCTGGTCTCGGTGGGGGCGATCATGGGCCTCACCTCGGTGGTGATGATCCTGATGCTCGGCCAGAGCCGGGTCGCCTTCGCCATGAGCCGGGACAACCTTTTGCCCCGCTACTTCGCGCGGGCGCATCCCCGTTTCCGCACCCCCTACCGCATAACCATCCTGACCGGCCTGGTCGTGGCCTTCGTCGCGGCCTTCACCCCCATCGGCGATCTCGCCGAGCTGGTGAACATAGGGACGCTCTTCGCCTTCATCCTGGTGGCCGCGGGCGTGATGATCCTGAGGAGGACCCGCCCGGACCTCCCGCGCTCCTTCCGGACGCCGCTGGTGCCCCTGGTCCCGATCCTGGCCATCCTGGCCTGCCTGGCGTTGATGATGAGCCTCCCGGGGATCACCTGGGTACGGTTCCTAGTCTGGATGGCTTTAGGGATCATCGTGTACTTCGCCTACAGCGTCCGCGCGAGCCGGCTCGCCCGCGGCGAAGATTCCGCCAGGGAGGTTTAGGAAATGGCCGTTTTCCCGACCAGGATCCTTTTGGCGACCGACGGCTCCCCGGACGCCGCGTTGGCCGCCGAGTCGGCCGTCGAACTCGCCGAGAAGACCGGCTCGGAGCTACACGTGACGCACGTCGGGGAGTTCCTGCCGACGTACCTCGCGTACACCGAGGAGGAGCCGGCGGAGCTGCGGGAGAAGGCGCGGCGGCTGCTCGACGGGGAGGTCGAGAGGGCGCGGGCCGCGGGTGGGACGGTCGCCGAGGCGTACCTGAGGCTGGGACGTCCGGCGGAGCAGATAATCGCCCTCAGCGAGGAGCTGGGCGTGGGCGTGATCGTGGTCGGCAGCCGGGGCCTGGGCGCCCTGAGACGCGCCGTCCTCGGCAGCGTCTCCGAGTCGGTCGTCCGCTACGCCCACTGTCCGGTCTTCGTCATACGCGCCGACGAAGGCGGGCGCGCAAACCCCTAACCCCCGTCCGAG